>JALGTJ010000260.1 GCA_029821415.1 Candidatus Zipacnadia bacterium | reverse complement strand
GCCCAGTTGGATATGCAGATAATGAAGCTGGAGAAGAAAGTGGAAGCCGGTGCCGAGTTCATCCAGACGCAGGCTGTCTATGACCCGGACCGTTTTGCGGAGTTTATGGAACGTGTTGAGGGTTTCGGCGTGCCCATTATGGCGGGAATTGTCCCGGTCAAGTCAGCGGGCATGGCCAAGTATATGAACGCTAATGTCGCCGGTGTGCAGGTGCCCGACGAAATAATCAAGCGTATGGCTGACACCCCCAAAGAGGACCGAAAGAAGGTCGCTACTGAGATAACGGCAGAGTTCATTCGTGACATCAAGGATATCTGCCAGGGTGCGCACATTATGCCACAGGGCTGGGATGATATCATACCTGAGGCTGTGAAGCTAGCCGGCCTGGCCGACTGATTCGGATTTCCCAACCAATTAACCAACCGCCCGTTCGGCATGGGCAATCGGTTTGCTTTTTGTGAGCACGACGCCTGACGGCGTCGTGTGGGTTTTGGTTGCCAGGCGCTGCGATTTGTGGTATATTTATAGCCTACTATGACGAACGCAGGTCGCCAGAGGTGGTTGGCATAGACGGAAGTTAGGTTGAGCAGCAATGGCAAGAGTTGTGGTTCTGCGGCGACAGCGGGATTTCGACTGTCTGTTTGAGTCGGGGCAGCGATACTACAACAAGCTATTGGTGACCGTTGTGCGCCGGCGCCCGGAGAGTAACCAGGTGCGGGTTGCCTTTATTGTAGGGACGAAAGTTGACAAGCGGGCAGTGGTTCGCAATCGCATCAAGCGCCGTCTGCGGGAAGCCTGGCGCCGCGAGGTGCCCCAGCTCTCCGTGGGTGCTGATATCGCCTTCGTGGCTTCTTCCGCTTCTGCTCAGGCCAGCTATTGGGATCTATCAGAAGTGATGAAGGCGCATCTGGCGCAAGCTGGCCTAGATTGCCGACAGCCACACAGGACTGACTAAATAGCAATATGCGTAGGCTCATTCAACGGCTGGTAATTGACGTCATCCGGTTGTACCAGTGGACCTTCTCCCGGTTGCTTCCGCCAACCTGCCGCTACCATCCATCGTGTTCTGAATATACTGCTCAGGCTGTACAGATTCACGGAGTGGTGAAGGGGCTGTGGTTGGGGTCACGGCGGGTATTGCGCTGTCACCCGTTTGCCACGGGGGGGTACGATCCGGTGCCGCCGTCTCGCCATAGCCTACAGGGCGGAATTTCCGCGCAATCTGCTGAAGTGAAGCTGAAGGATATATGATATATATGGGAAGAGCTGTTAGCCACTATGCTGTGTTCCTGGTGCTGGCGATGCTGGCGCTGGGCACATTCTTTGTGCCTGTCAACACCTGGGCCAAGCCTCTGCCCGGCCAGGAGGGCCTACCTCCTGAGCTGGTCATCTCGGCTGTGCCCCCTCTGGATGATCAGATTGATGCCCTGGAGGATCTGGCTGACTATGCCGAAGAGAATGCCCCCGAGACCGGCTTTGTGGCTAGCCTAAAGCAGATGTTCTCCGGCCAACGGGGGCCGCAATTGATCAACATCAGTGATTTAGCCGCCCACGTTGAGGATCTTAAGGGCGAGATCGTGGCGGTAGAAGGCGTTTATGAAAAGCAGGGCGAGAGCCAGGGCCTGCTTCGCAGCATTGGGGCAACCTGCCACTTGGCCTGGGCGGGCGGTGCTCAGCCGCAGGGTTTCGAGGTCAATGAGCAGGGTGAACCTGTGCTCAGAGTTCAAAAGCTGACTCCGGCCCTGGTCCTAACTTTCATCCGCTTGGCCCGTGCCTATGAGCTTGACGAAGAGTATGAAGATGCCGTTGAGGCCTACCAGGCCGCTGCCCAAGCCAGTGGCACTTCTGGATACCTGTATGGCGCCTTCGCGCAGGTGCATGGTGCCGAAGTGGCGCTTTCTCTGACCGGGCATGGACTGCATATGCTGCGGGTAGGGATGGCGACGTCTATACCTGGACGCGCCCGTCGGAGGGTGATAAATGGCAGAGGCAACCGGTCCGTGAGACTATCGCCGAACCGCTTGATAGTCTGAAGCGCGGCGGCTTCTGGTACGGGCTGGTGGACGCGTTTGTCACTGTCGCTGGCGGGCACAAGGCACTCGGCATAATCCTGCTAGCTATAGTGACCCGCTTGATGATCTATCCGTTGACCAAGAAGCAGCTTTCCTCCATGCAGGCGATGCAACGGATCCAACCCCAGATAAAACAACTGCAGAAGAAGTATAAAGACGATAAGCAAAAGTTTCAGGAGGAGTTTTGGAATCTCTGTAAGGAACACAATGTCAATCCGCTGGGGGGCTGCCTGCCTCTGATTGTCCAGATGCCTATATTGATTATGATCTACCGGGGTATTCGCGATTATGTCGTGCAGTTTGACGGAGCTTCGTTTTTATGGGTGCATAACCTGTCCCAGCCGGATATGCCTCTGCTGGTAGCCTATGCGATCAGTATGTTCCTGTTCCAGAAGATGACGGAAAAGATGAATCCAGCGGCCTCAGCAGATCCTCAGCAGGCTCAGCAGCAGAAAATGATGGCATATCTGATGCCAGCAATGTTTTTCTTTCTATTTCGGGGGTTGTCGGCTGCTTTCATCCTGTATTGGTTGAGTGCCAATTTGGTCTACTTCGGCGAGCATCTGTGGTACCGACGGACGCACGCTGTGGCCGAGGAGCCAGAGAAAGGCAGCAAAGGCGCCGGTGGCTTTGCTGCGGCGATGGCGAAGGTTGTATCGGGAGCAGTTGGGAAAGCTGGAGAGAAGGACAAAGACAAAACTGCCCCGCTGCCCAGCTACGAGAAGGCACGAGCGGCCTCCGAAGGCCGGAAGATCGGCAAAGAAAAGGATAAGAAGAAGAAGTGAGCGCGCCGCGTGTGACCGGTTGCGCCCATTCATCAACGACACAGGTACTCTCGCTGGTTGGCAGAGATATCCTGACAGCCAGGTGCCGCAATACGCAGGGAGGATAGGAAGAGCATGCGATCAGTAGAAATATCTGCTTCCAGCCTGGAAGAAGCCCGTAAGGCGGCAGCATTTCAACTGGGTGCCCCCGAGGAGGCAATCGAGATTGAAGTGCTGGAAGAGCCTCGCAGGGTCTTCGGTCTCATAGGTTCTGGCAAGTATCGTATCCGGGCTACCTATGAAGAGGGTACAGTCCAGGCTACTGCTGCAGTTGAAGCCGAGCCCGAAGTATCTGCCGAGGAAGCCGGCCCACAGCTAGCTGAGGCCAAGCCTTTCACTGAGCCTGTTGCTGGGCTACAGCCGCCCCCGCTAGTCACTGAGCAACCTCAGGATCCGAAGCAGGCAGTGGCCGAGCGCGCTCGTCAGCTTACCGAGGACATTGTTACAATGATCGGTATTGACGCGTCGGTCACCATTAGGCGGGTCGGGGAAGAAGAGGTTGAAATCGAAATGGATGGTGATGACAGCCTCGGGCTGCTCATCGGCCAGGAGGGCAATACGCTCGACGCGCTACAACTGATTGTGGCTATCGGGGCCAATAAGGGCATTGAGGACGGCTGCCGAGTAGTTCTGGACACCGCGAATAGATACCGTGAGCGTCACTGTGAGCATCTGCGTCGCCGGGCTCGCCAGGCTGCCGAAGAGGCTCGAGCTACCGGACGTGAAGTAGTTATGAGCGACCTGAAGAGCTATGAGCGGCGTATAGTACATATGGAGCTGGCCGACGAGCCGGGCATAGAAACCTACTCCGAGGGCGAAGGACGCTACCGCCGCCTGGTGATCTCGCCCGTCAGCAATGAGTCATCTGACTGGTAAGTCAGCGAGAGTGACGCTATGACTAATCCCCGTAAGCTGGTTGAGCTGCCGCAGTTGTGTACAATTATCGCTGATTTGCGCGCCGCCGGCTTGCGTGTGGTCTTTACGAACGGCTGTTTTGATATCATCCACCCCGGGCATATCCTCCATCTGCAGCAAGCCCGTCAGGAGGGAGATGTGCTGGTCGTTGCGCTCGATTACATTACTATCTTTGATACGCCACGTGTGACGGAAATAATCGAGGCCATACGACCTGACGTTTACGTTAAGGGCGGCGACTACACTCTTGACACACTTGTCGCTGAAGAGCGCGAAGCTTTGGAACGCTGCGGGACCGAAATTCGGCTGCTGCCTGAAATCGGCAGCTTCTCCACTACCGATGTCATCAATCGAGTGCGCAACAGCCGGGATGCTTAAGCGGCGTCACTATGCAGCGGAGACGGTTCCTGTGTAGGTGATGACTATGGCGGATTGGACCGAAATAACCGAGGAGATTCAGAAACTCAAAGAAGAGCGAGACGCGATAATTCTTGCTCACAACTACCAGCGTCCTGAGATTCAGGATATCGCTGACTTTCTGGGTGACTCGTTGGGCCTCAGTCGGCAAGCCGCCGCTGCTGAAGCCCTCAGTCGGCAAGCCGCCGCTGCTGAAGCCGAGGTCATCATCTTCTGCGGCGTACATTTTATGGCGCAGACTGCCAAGCTGCTGTCTCCAGACAAGACCGTTCTGATGCCGGATCCGGCAGCCGGCTGCCCACTGGCCGACATGATCACCCCGGAGAGCCTCAGGGAGTTTCGCGCGTCTTATCCAGATGCGCCGGTCGTTTCATACGTGAATACCACGGCTGAGGTCAAGGCCGAATCTGACATCTGCTGCACCTCTGCAAACTCGGTGCAGGTTGTTGAGTCGCTGGATGCTGACGAAATCCTTTTTACTCCAGATGCTAAC
>JALGTJ010000259.1 GCA_029821415.1 Candidatus Zipacnadia bacterium | reverse complement strand
AATGGCTGGAAATATGTGGCTGACCTGCCCCAATCCGACGTCTCTCACCGGATTATTGAGGTTTGTGGCGAAAAACTCTATCTATTCGGTGGGTTGAGGCGAATCACGACTCCTGGTGCCGAATCAACGGAGGCGACGACTGTTCGGGCCATGCACAATTTGGTTTCTGTGGTGCCACTGCGAGAAGCTTTCGCACTCGATGTGCATACAGGTCGATGGGAGAAGCTTCGACCACTCCCAACGCCAACCTACCGGGGAGGCTCTGCCTGCATTGGCGACGATCATATCATCCTCGCCGGTGGAGTTGCGTTGGCTATGCCGCCGTATCAGACTCCCGATGGTAGGCCCCGGCTGTACTTCTCTACTCAGTGTCTGCTTTATGACACTGCACGCGACATCTACACCCCCCTCACTCCCCTCAAGCAGGGGGTAATGGGCCATGGCTACGTTCACCTGAACGGCATTGTCTATGCCATCGGCGGTGAGGACTCATGCTACCGGACGCGCACTGACCATGTCCAGGTCGGCGTTCTTCGCTGACCAGGACTACTGCTGGGGTAGAGACAGATTGGTACAAAGACGAACCACCGCATAGTAAGAGCCGGTGGCCTTGCGGGCCCCCGACGCTCTATGCAGATAAGTCTCGCCCTCTTCGACCACCATTGGACTGCCTTTGGCGGCATCGGATATGGGCCAGTAGACCTGCTCACCTGACCGCTTCTTCGTAGTCAGGTCGGCGTCAGCGATGGAAATCTCGTTCTCCAGCAGCCCTTCATAGATAGTGCCAAACTTCCGCACTCCCAGAGCGCTGAAATCGACTGGCAATGTAATCAGTACAAACCAGACTACCTACAGCTCTGCAAATACTGATGTAGGAAGGTCGCTCCGACCGGTCTTGCGAAATGTTGTTCAATATCCCAGTCAAACAGCAAAACAAGAAGGAGTGTACGAAATGGCACAAACATCCCCAATCAGAGTAGGACTTATCGGCTGCGGGGGCAATGGTCGAGGGCACTTGCGGCGACTATGTGAGATGGAGGGGATAGCACTTGCCGGCATCGCCGATCCCAGCACTAAGGCGCGCGAACTGGCCCGGGAAGCTGTGCAAGACTCCGACCTGCCCGGCTTTCGCAAACCTTCGAACCTATTGGCCCAGACCCAACCCGACGCAGTGGTGATCAGTACCCCACACACGCTGCATCTCAGGCATATCCTCGACAGCCTGGAGGCTGGCTGCCACGTACTGTGCGAAAAGCCACTGATCTGCAGCACATCGGAGGCCCGCGAGGTCATCGCGGCCCGCGACGCCACCGGCCTGCTGCTGGGTATCTCCTACCAACGCCATACTATGTCTCCATACATGTATTGCCGCCAGCTCCTCGCCGACGAGGAGATCGGCGAGATTACATTCGTTTCCTGCTGGCAGGCGCAGGCCTGGTATTATCTGACCCGCGGTACATGGCGAGTCAACCCCGAATTGTCCGGCGGTGGTCAGCTTAACGACTCTGCCAGCCACCTGCTCGACGCGGTGTTGTGGATGACCGGCCTCCAGCCCGAAGAGGTCCACGCAATTGTAGACAAACTGGATGCTGAAGTGGACATCGTCTCGGCCATCACTGCTCACTGCAGCAATAACGCGCTATGTAATTTCTCAGTGATCGGTAATGCGCCACCGGGATTCGGGGTCTTTGAGGAAATTGTGATATGGGGTAGCAAAGCAGCTCTGGCCATTCAAGATAACGATGTCTATCGCTGGAATGCAAGCGGCAAGCGACGGAAGGTCGCCAAGCGCGAGATGCCCAAGGGGAGTAATCCCGACGCCAACTTCATCGCCGCCATCCGAGGAACTGAGCAGTTGGCTGCACCCGCCGAATGCGGTCTACCGGTCATACAACTGACGGAAGCAATCTGGGAATCTGGCGAGAGCGGCCAGCCGGCCAAAGTAAAACACTGAGAACAAGGCTCGATGCCCTTTTGGTAGTAGTTTCTTCTCAACCCACTACATGCGCGGCGCACTGTGTGGCGCGGGCGATGACTTCCGCTTCGTCTACCGTGAGCATCTCGCCATCGTTCATAACAATCTGGCCCTCAACGATGGTGGTTTTCACATCCGAGCCATGGGCAGCGTA
>JALGTJ010000258.1 GCA_029821415.1 Candidatus Zipacnadia bacterium | reverse complement strand
GCCGGAAGCTATTGATTCGTAGCCACAACCAAGAGAGCCATAGTGCCACACAGGTGTAGATCACTTGACTCTTGGGTATCCATAAGCTATAATTCAGTCAAATTGAAGCGGCAAAGACAATGACGGGGAGTAGTAGGCGCGGGGAGGATAATAGAGAGGTCGCCCAGCGGCTGGAAGGCGACTATCCGAAGCGCGCTGAAACTCGCCCCCGAGTTGCGGGCTGAACCGGCAGATTTGTGCCCAAGTAGGTACCGCCGGAATTCCCACCGTTGAAAGGGAGCCGATATCGGAGAAGCCTATGGTCTCCCGTATCGAGTAAAGCGGGTCGCCAGTGGCGGCCAACAAGAGTGGTACCGCGGATTGCTAAGGCCTTCCGTCTCTTTTGGAGATGGAAGGTTTTTTGTTAACGGTTAGTGGATAGTGGGCTGGATGGGATAGCCTATCTGTCACACTGAAGGGGCACGAAAACAGGAGGAGATGAAGATGCCAAGAGTAATCAAGATTTTCGACACCACGTTGCGCGACGGGGAGCAGTCGCCGGGCGCCAGCCTGAGCGTGGATGAGAAGATAGCAATAGCCCACCAGCTAGCTGAGCTGAACGTAGATATCATTGAAGCGGGGTTTCCTATCTCGTCACCCGAGGACTTCGAGGCGGTGCGGCGGGTGGCCCTGGAGGTGGAAGGCCCTGTCGTTTGTGGACTGGCCCGGACGATGCCCGAGGACATTGACCGCTGCTGGGAGGCAGTAAAGGACTCCCAGCGCCCGCGTATCCACACCTTTATCGGCACCTCGAAGATTCACCTGGAGAAGAAACTCCAGATGACGGCAAGCCAAGTGCTGGAGAGGGCAGTCACGATGGTGCGTCACGCCTGTGAACTGTGCGCAGATGTGGAGTTCTCACCCGAAGACGCTATGCGCACTGACCTACTCTATTTGGCGGAGATTGTCGAGGCGACAATCGCAGCGGGTGCTACCACTATCAATATCCCGGATACAGTGGGCTATACCACGCCCTGGGAGATGCAGGAGACAATTGCCTATCTGTTTGAGCACGTCAGCAACATTGATCAGTGCACCATCAGCGTGCACTGCCATGATGACCTGGGTATGGCGGTCGCCAATTCACTGGCAGCAGTCAAGGCCGGTGCTGGTCAGGTTGAATGCACCATCAACGGGATGGGGGAACGAGCCGGCAACGCCTCGTTGGAGGAGATCGTAATGGCGCTGATGACCCGCGGCGCCGAGTTCGACGCCACGACCAACGTCCGTACTCAGCAGCTTATCAAGACCTCGCGGATGGTTTCCAACTTGACTGGCTTCGTGGTACAGCCCAACAAGGCAATTGTTGGCGAGAATGCCTTTGCCCACGAAGCAGGCATCCACCAACACGGTGTGATTATGGACCGGCAGACCTACGAGATAATGCGCCCGGAGGATGTGGGCTTAAGCGAGAGCGTGCTGACTCTGGGGCGGCGCTCGGGCCGCCACGGGCTGCGCCAGCGTTTGGAAGAGTTAGGCTATAAAGTTGCTGACGACCAGATTGACACTATCTACAAACGCTTCCTGATAATAGCCGATAAGAAGAAACAGGTTTACGACGAGGACCTGCAGATGATAATGCACGAGGCCACGGCGCAGATCCCCGAGGTATGGGAGCTGGTCAGCCTGGAGACGACCTCCGGCGGCACCCCCACCGCAACCGTGACACTGCGCAAGGAGGATGAAACCTACACCGATGCAGCCACCGGCAACGGTCCAGTAGACGCGGCCTATCAGGCCATTGAGCGGATTACCGGCGTTAGTCTGACGCTGGAGGACTACTCACTGCGCAGCATCAGTATAGGCAAGGATGCCGTGGGCGAGGCAACAGTAAAAGTACGGCGCAACGGCCAGGAGGCGATCGGCAAGGCCGCCAGCACGGATGTCATCGAGGCCAGCGCGCGGGCTTATCTAAACGCTGTCAATCGCCTGCTGGCGAGGGAGAATCGGCGATGACTTGGGACAACGCCATTCCGAACACTCATCGGCGCACCCATGCCGATTACCACGTCCGTGTCACTTTACGCCGCCCGGGCGGGCGGTCCGGGTTAAGACCTTTGTGCAAGGCTATATAGTAAGATAGTAATTGGCCTGCTACTA
>JALGTJ010000257.1 GCA_029821415.1 Candidatus Zipacnadia bacterium | reverse complement strand
TTCAATCCCCGCCTGGACTGGGCGGATCTGTATGCCCGGCCGATGCGCAGCGCTGTGCCCCTCGCTGTATAGAACACTCCCCAAGTTCTCTTGCTAATCACAGACTTCCCCCGTCTATTGGGCGTCCCGGCCTGCCCTTGACAGCGTCCCCCGTCCGCTATAATGTAGGGGCAGTTTTGACAAGACTTGCCCGGGAGGCAGCAAGGTATTATGAAATCGGTAAAAGTAGTAGTGGTGGGCGCGGGTAGTCTCTCGTTTGGGCGCGGGACCATCGCCGACCTGCTAATCGCCAGACAGAGCTTACCGTCGTACTGGTGGACACCGACGAAGAGGCGCTGGAGCGTATGTACAATTTCGCTCAGGTCCTCAAGGACTATCGCGGGGCCAGTACCCGCCTGGAGGCCACCACTGATCGTGCTGAGGCCCTCCCTGGGGCTGACTACGTTATCATCGCGGTAGCACGCCAGCGCCTGGAGCTATGGCAGCAGGACTTCTACGTGCCTCTTTCCTATGGGTTCAAGCACATCTATGGGGAAAATGGCGGCCCCGGTGCAGCCTTCCACACCCTGCGCAGCATCCACCTGACTATGCCGATTATCCGGGATGTCGAGCGGCTCTGCCCCGAGGCACTGGTGCTTAATTTTACAAATCCCGAAAGCCGGGTGTGCCTGGCGATAAGTCGGCTGACCGAAGTTGAAGCTGCAGGTATATGCCACGGCCCCTTTGCCACCCTCGCAAAGGTAGCGGAGGTCCTCGGTAAAGAACCTGAGCAGATTGAGTTAACCGTCGGCGGGATCAATCACTTCCACTGGGTTTTGGGCATCAAGGATGCCACAGATGGTGCCGATCTATACCCGCGTTTCGCTGAGCGTATGGAGCAGCAGACCTGGGGACTGGACCCGCTGGTGCGATACTTCTATGACACCTACGGCCTGCTGACCTACCCTGCGGAGAGTCATCCGGGTGAATATGTCGGCTTTGCTTACAGTTTGACCGGGCCTGTATTTGAACACTACCGCAAATTCCATGTCGCCTGGGAACGCGGCAGCGAGGACCAGTTGCCATTCTGGAAGATAATCCAGCAGGTCGCTGACGGGGAGGCACCGATGACCGAGGAACTGGCTAAGACCTCCGGTGAGGTGATCATTCCTATCATTGAAGGTATTGAGTTTGACAGCGGCGACCGCATAATCTCGGCTAATGTCCCTAACAGCGAGCTTTCGGTGGCTAACCTGCCGGCCGATGCCATTGTGGAAGTGCCACTTACCGTTGATGCCCAGGGCCTTCATCCTATCGGAGTCGGGCCGCTTCCGGAAGCAATCGCCGCTATGTGCCGCCTGCAAACCTCTATCCAAGAGCTGCTGGTTGAAGCCTATCGCCAGCGCTCCAAGCGCGTGCTGCTGCAGGCATTGCTGCTGGAGCCGACCGTAGATAACGCTGAGCGTGCCGAGCAGATGATGGAGGAGTTATTGAGTCGTCAGGCTGACTTTCTGCCCTGTCTTCAGTAGGATATCGGTTTAGGTTAGCAAGTCCGCCGCCGCATCCCCGCGCGGTTTAGGAACTGGGCAATTAGATGTTTGGAGGCACTCTCGACCACTTCGCTGCCGATGTGATAACCCCGGGCACGATAGTGCAGGTAACACATGCGCTGCGCGCCCTGAATATCAGCCGCTCCAGTTGATGAGGGCGCCGGTAGGTTGTACAGCGCCGGACTTCAAGTCGGCATAAAAGGAGGGCAGATCCTCGGCAGCTATGACGTGGGTTATCAGGGGCTCGACAATCAGACGATCTTCAGCCATCAGGCGCAAAGCCATGGCACGGTTGTCGCTCTTCGACCAGGGATAATACCTCTGATGCTCCGGGGGGCAGTTAGGCTGAAAAGCACCGATGATGGAGATTTCACGCATTATAAAGGCATCGAAGGGGTCAGGAAGGAACAGTTCGCCAGAGAGGGCACCGGCCACCACCACCCGGCCTCCCGAAGGTGCGAGGGACACTAAAGTCCTTACCGCCTGGGGATTCCCGGAGGCTTCGATGAGAACGGAGATGGATTCGTTGGGGGCAATTGCCTCGATACCGGAACGCAGCTCTTCATCAGATTCAGCGTGGACGGTGTTTTTGACACCGACGCGATGGGCCATCTCGAGGGCTTCGGGACGGATGTCAGTGACAATGACAGGGTAAGCTCCCATAATTTGCGCCAGTTGAGTGACAATCAGCCCAATGACGCCAGCACCGGCGATGAGGACGCCCTCGTCTATGTGTAGATCGGCACGCTCAATGGCGTGCGCTGCGACGCTGGCGAGAACAGTAAAAGCAGCAGCCTTATCGCTTATTTCAGCAGGGATAGACTGCACACGCCAGGGGTCAGCACTACATTTTACGTAATCTGCATGATGACATTCGGCAATGACGCGGTCGCC
>JALGTJ010000256.1 GCA_029821415.1 Candidatus Zipacnadia bacterium | reverse complement strand
GCCGTGGATGGCAGTTGGCTTGCCGTAGGTCAGAGAGATAAGCTGGCCACCGACGTTTACGCGCGCCTTGCAGTCACCATACTGATTTGGCCCCAGCACACAGTGACGCGGGCAGAGCTGACACATTATCGTATTGCCTGACCGCCTCTCCCAGAAGCGGGCCGGCTGCCACGCGACATTACCAACAGCCGCCTCTGCTGGGGATACTGCACCAATCAAACCGCCCGCAGTGCCCAACCCATATGCAGCAAGTGTGCTCAGACCTGCCGCAAGACATCGGGATAAGAATTCACGCCGGTCTATCTCATCGTATGAAGTCATGACAGAAGCATTTCGGTTGTTCTTATACCCCCACACGCAGTATCTACTCAGCTAACGACTAACGCGAACGCATAATAGTTATGATGCGGGCCCCCTTGCCCCGATCCAGCCTGGTAATTGATCTGGTCGGGCCGAAGGTGGCCCTCTCCCAGAGTTGAGTTGGTCCGGTCATCAACCCGTATAGACCGGAATACCCCAGTTGAGAAGCTGCTGACGGGCGACCCCGCCCAAAGCCCGGTCTAACGCCGTGCCAAAGGCGTACATACTCTGAATTTCCGTCGGCATAGTCTTGAGAACCTGGAAGAAGCCGCGGAATGGCTCGCGGTCGATCAGGCGCTCGGCGCTGTAGCCCTGGCTGTCGAGAATAGCATAGAGCATACCAGCGACAACGTGGCCCCCCAGGTCGTGTTCCTGGCGTTCAGCGCCGGCGCGCACATACTCCTCCAGTGCTTTCAGTGCTTGGTCACGACTATTGATGACAGCCTCCTGGGGCAGCTTGACCGCCGAGGCGCTCCCGATGGCATCACGCGTCTCGGTGACCAGATCGTACTGCAGCGAAGCGGCAGCAAACTCTGCAAGACCACTGGTCAGCGCCGGCTGATCAGCCAGCCACGGCTCAGTGGCCTGGCGAACCGCCTTCTGGCTGAGCTGACGCAGGCCCAGCATCCAGTCGGGCGGGTCCTTGATAGCCCAGGCACTAACCCGAACCGGGTCACCTGCCGACTGCTTACCGCTGGGATCAACGTAAATGACAACCTTCTCCGCTTGCTCTATCCCTGCCCACTGTTCCAAGATCTGTTGAGCCTGGTCCCAGATATTAGGCATATTGTATTCGCGCATTAGCGCAGACACGGTATAGGGAGCCAGGACCACAACCCTCTGCCCCACGTGACAGTCCATATGGCTGACCTCGTCACCAGTCGCCTCCGCGACCTGCGTTATGTACTGCGTGGCAGGGTCCTCGTCTGTGGTCAGGCGACTGCGTAGCCAACGAGCGTCGTCAGCCAGGCCGCTATTGGCAAATGATCTTTCTATCTCGTCAAGGACAGCCAACGCCTGGTTGGTACGCCCCAACTTCTGGTAGCAACGGGCGAGCAAGTAGTGGGCGGGAGCGGCGAAGTCGCCGGTGCGCAGCTTCGCCAGATTGCTCAACAACTGGGCAGCCCGGCCAAACTGTCCTCGGTCCATCAACAAAGCTGCTTGATAGTAATAAGCCTGCTGGGTGAGGTCCGGTGGGGTTATGACATACTTGATATGGTGCTTGTAGGCTTCAAACCAGGCATGCTCGGTATGGCGCTGGTATAGCCTCATCAGGTGCAGGAAAGTGACCTTGTCATTTACCAGACCGGGCGGAAAGATGACAGGCATAGCGCGGGCAGCCTCCGGGTACATCTGTTGGGCGACCTCATAATTCTTGGGGTCAGCATAGAAACGAATCAGCTTCACCGTCGCCTCAAATTCGTGCTCACTACCCGGGAAATGGATCAGCAACTGCTGGAAGGTATAAGCGGCGTCGGGCGGGACTGCTTCCGGGTCCTCGTAGGGAGTGTAAGCTATGGCAATCTGGTATAGAGCGTCATCGCGCAGCGGACTGCCGAAGAAGTCGTTGATGATTACCGCATAGGCACTACTGGCATCCTGAATGGCCAGTAGTTCGTCGGCGGCGGGGATCATCTGCCGCGCCCCGGTGGCTATCTGGTAGCTATCGCTGAGCCGGTACAGATCGTCGGGGCCCTTGGCCTTGTTGATGTCCTCGAACAGTATCTTCATCTGCCGGTAGCATTCGCCGATATGGAAGAAGGCATCATCCAGGTTATCG
>JALGTJ010000255.1 GCA_029821415.1 Candidatus Zipacnadia bacterium | reverse complement strand
TGAGGAAAAAGATTTTATCAAGCGCGTCGTTGGCGTGCCCGGTGATGTCTTGGAACCGCGCAATGGCAAGCTATATCGCAACGGTAAGCCGGTGGACGAGCCATATATCCGAGGCCCTGTTCCCGATTACTGGCCAGGCCTTCCTCCGCCCTACAAGGTGCCCGAAGGCTATGTGGTGGTATTTGGGGATAATCGCTGCAACTCCAACGATGGACACGAGTGGGGCCCGCTGTCCCGAGTCAATCTTATGGGTGGCGATGCGCTTGTTCCCGCGATATACAACGCAGTCGGTAGAGACACCGCGCACAAAATCCCGGGGCCTGTCGCGCAGTGATGAGCAGCAAGTGTGGGCGGAAGGTTACAGGCTGGTGGCAGGAGTGGACGAAGCCGGCCGGGGTGCACTGGCCGGCCCCGTAGTGGCCGCTGCTATTATATTGCCTGCGCAACACCGCGTTGCTCATATTGTGGATTCTAAATGCCTCAGTTCCGCCCAGCGTGATTATCTTTTCGCCCAACTGCTGTCCGAGAAGATTGACTGTGCTGTGGGGGTAGTTCCCGCTGACCAGATCGATTAGTTCCCGCTGACCAGATCGATCTTCTCAACATCCGGCAAGCAGCGCTGAAGGCGATGGCGCAAGCCATCACCGCTCTACAACCGCAAGTGGATTTTGCTCTTATTGACGGCCCCGACGCCCCCCACTTGGCTGTTCCTCATCGCTGCATAACCGATGGCGACGCCAGTTGCTACTGCATAGCCGCTGCCTCCATCGTTGCCAAAGTATGTTGATGGAGTATCTGGCCCAGCTTTATCCGCACTACGGCTTTGAGCGTAACCGTGGCTACGGAACTCCTGAGCATCTGACGGCACTGCGTGAGCACGGGCCCAGCCTGGTGCACCGCTGCAGCTTTGCGCCAGTCAAAGAGCTGAGCCAGAAGGAACTGTGGCCAGATATGTGCAGATGATGCCCTCGCCCCGCCTGGGCTTCATAGGAATCCCCTGGAATTGCTGGATAAGTGCTCACAAAAGAAGGTGCTGTCTGTCTATCGTCGAAGTACACCAGTTAGCTGGTTCGTGATGTTAGAGACAGCGGGATAGCATGAGTAGCGAACACATAGAGGCGGTCAAATCTAATAGCTACGCTGGCAAAGTTGTGCTTTATGCGCTCGTTGCTGGTATTGCTATCGTGGCCCCTCTGGTTTTGCTGGCGCTAAATGTGCCTCTCATTGACTGGTGGGGCCAAATCAAGACTACATTCCAGTGGTTTGGGTTTACCGCTACTTGTGCCATTCTTCTTATCGCAGGTGTTGAACTGAAGGCACGCAAGGGCAAAGGAGCTAAAGCCTGGCTACCAATTGTCCTGTGGGCCCTGGTGAGTCTGCATTTTCTCACCATAATGACGCATTATCCAAATAAGTCGGGCGACTACCATATATATGAACGTTCAGCACGGCGGGTCGTCGAAGGAAAGAGTCCTTATGATATTGGCGTATACTTATACCCACCCCTACAAGCCCAGGCAATGGCGGGACTATACACGGCCATTG
This sequence comes from Candidatus Zipacnadia bacterium, assembly GCA_029821415.1. Lineage (GTDB taxonomy): Bacteria > Armatimonadota > Zipacnadia > Zipacnadales > Zipacnadaceae > JALGTD01. Next base: position 1,378 of record JALGTJ010000255.1, on the reverse strand, counting down.
GTCGTTTTGCGGCCCTTGTGGGGATCGACACCGACGCACTAAACCCCTGGAATGCCATCTTTTATCTGTATCAATGCTTGCAGTTACTCCTGGTAAGCTTTGCCTACTGGCTGTGCTATCTGTTTGCTCGAATGATCGGCGTTGGGCGGGTTGCCAGCTCGGTGCTCGCGGCAATTGCGCTCATTTTCAGCAACCCCTTGTTCACCTTGCTGGCGTGGAACCAGGTGGATTTGTGGTTATTGGATCTCGTGCTTGTTGCCTGCCTGCTGGTGCAAAGCCGTCCCTTCGTTGGCGGACTGGCGATTGCGCTCGGAGGGCTGATCAAGTTCTACCCACTGATCCTGCTTGTGCCCTGGACTCTGGTGCGACAGTGGCGTATTGCGCTCGGAGCCGTCGTTGGCATCGTGGGCATTATGCTCTGGCAAACCAGTGGCGGACGCAATTGGGAGCTGTGGCGGCAGTTCTGGGTAGACTCCACGTCACGTCCTGCTTACCGTCTCTGTTTTGCCAACGTATCTATCCATAATCTGGTTTACTACGTGCTGGAACCGGTACGCTTGTTGATCAAAGGTACTCCTGACAGCTACCAGAGCATCGTTGGCACCGTTACCGGTCTGATTACAGTGGCTTTCATCATCTGGTTTGGGCTGCGGTTTGTCCAGCGGGAGAAAGCACATAGAAGGCTATTTGGGCATCCCGAGATTGGCTCTGCTAGCTTGAGTCCATCAACCTTACGTCTCCTCGGGCACGCTATGGATGCCCTGACGCTATTGCTCCTCGTCTCGCCGTGCGTGTGGGCCCACCACTACGTCATCGCCACGCCGATTGTGCTTTGGACGATTGCTATGCGTGGTCCCACGCGCCCGTGGCACGTGGGTATTGCCGCCTTCTTGACCCTTGCACTGCTGCCCTTCCCTATATTTCTGGTGAGCTATCACCGAGTAGTGGGGCTGTTGATGATGACGGTTCTTACCCCTCCTGATAAGGTCGCCTTACACCTGGAAAGGGGCGAGACTGGCCCTGATGAGGGCACGATAGCTCAACTACTGCGCATCTGAAACATCGGCGGCAATGTCCCAAAGGCACAACTGCATTGCAAGCCTTTGGTTGGCGACTCTTGAAGGTCTCTGCGCTGCCGATGAGGAACTACCTTCTATGACATAGTCCTGAGGGAGGGCCTCTTATGCTCGCCAGAATTAACAGCGCTGCAGTAGTTGGGATTGATGCCCTGCCGGTGCAGGTGGAGGTGGACATCTCGCGGGGACTGCGCAGCTTCACAACCGTGGGCCTGCCCGATGCCGCCGTCCGCGAAAGCCGCGAGCGAGTGGAGTCAGCTATTCGTAACAGCGGCTTTGAATTCCCGGTGGAGCGCATAACC
>JALGTJ010000254.1 GCA_029821415.1 Candidatus Zipacnadia bacterium | reverse complement strand
CTCGTCTTCTCCAGCTACGAAGGGACTGACCTTGATGATAGTACCAGGCTGATTGCTGGCGCTGGATAGCTCGGGGTCGCCGATTCCGGTATTCTCCGCCGCGCGATTGGCACAAAGCGTTAACTGCCGATCCATTCGGTAGGTTGCCGTCAACGGCCGGAATAGCTCCGTCTCCCCCACCTTGTCATCCTGTGTGAACGGAAGCAGCTTATCCAGGTTTTCGGGCCGGGCATCGCGCGCAATAGCTGTCTACTTCCCGCGTTTGGCTGCCACGGTTGACCCGAAGACGCGCCGGCTTGGCCAGGACCTGCACCATCTTCATCTGTGCCGGCGAAGTATCCTGAAACTCATCTACCAGAATGTACTGAAACCTCTCCTGGTAGCGGCGGCGGATATCGGCATTGCCCGCCAGCAGTTTCTCGGCCATCATTATCTGATCGTCAAAGTCAATGCTGTCAGCTTCCGCCAGTCGTTGCTGGTAAAGCTGGTACGCGGCCTCGGCTGCATCAATAATCGCCCGCTCAATCTCCTGTTCGCGCATCCGTCGTTGGTCAATGTCGTCTCGCAGCACTTCATGTCTAAGATCCGAGTAGTAGAATCTGCGGAGCTCGCGGGTCGCCTTGGCATCGTCTACCGGCGCACCTGCCACAACATCCTCGCCAAATGCTCTACCCAATCGCTGCTGGACCTCCAATATAAGTGCTTCAGCGCCACTGAGATTGCCGGCCTCACAGGCGGTGGGCATCGCTGCCCAGAATCGTTCGCTCAGTTCCTGCGTCTGTTGGCGAAACTGGGCTGGGCTCAAGCCACAGCGCTTGGCATACTTGATGAGTCTAACCAGCAGGACGCGAAACGCATCGGGAGAAGAAAAGCTCAACTCGGCGAGACGGTCGGGGTCCAAAGCCCGGTTTTGCGCAAAATCGCCCGCAATGATACCATCAATTACTCTATTAAGCTCCACCTGCTGGCCAATCTCTGTCAGCAGTTGAAACTCCGGAGCGATACCCACCTGGTAACTGCACTCCCGCAGCAACCGGGCAGCAAAGCCGTGGAAGGTATGTACCCACAACTCACCCGTGATTGGGTGGTCATTAAGCCGCAGCAGTCGCTTTATGCGCATCTTCATCTCCGCTGCAGCATTATTGGTGAAGGTCAACGCCAGGATGCGATCAGCCTCCGGGACCTTACCGCTCGTCACCAACCAGACAAAGCGATGCGCCAGCACGAAAGTTTTGCCTGAGCCAGCTCCCGCCACCACCTTTAGGGGAATGTCCAGGCGCGGCTCTTCAATGATGGCCCGTTGTTGTGGACTGGGTTCGTACTCGTACTGCATCTTCATTAACTTGGCTCGGCCTCACTGCAGATTAACACATAGGGACAGGCAAAATACGTCGTACAGCCTTCCCGAGGGGGATGTCCTTCAAAGCCTGGACGTTGCTTAATAGTCCGTGCCAACTCCGCCAGGTATCGTGCGATTGCTTCAAGCTCCTCAGTGGTAATGCTCTCGCTGCCTGGCAGCTCACTGCCTCCCACCACGCCGACACAGGCGCGTCGACACGGCGGCCTGACAGCAGGATTAAGGCTCTGCAGGCAAACTCGCTGCACACCGCCACCGGTCGTCTTTTGCCAGCCCAGAGCGTACAGGGGAAGCTGATAGCTCGGTCGCGCTGGCTCCTTGGCTGTATCATCAGCGCGATAGCAGAAGCTGCGGCGCAATGCAGCGGCGCCATCCACTTTTCCGCTCTTATAGTCAACAATATCAACCCCATCGTCATCCGGCACAACCTGATCAATACGGCCACAAAACCGGTGGCGAGCTCCCTCCTCATCGGTCAGCTCAAACTCAAATGGTTGTTCCTGAGCTACTGACTCTTCGCGGAACTGTTCAGTGCGAGCATAGGCCTCCAGGGCCTCCCGCGCCCGCTGGTGGTAGAACTGGCGGTAATAGGGTGAACCAAACTCCTGACTCCACCGGCCAGCAGCCTCATCAAGCAACCTTAGCGCAATCTGCAGATTTCGCTGGGAGGAGGGCAATTTGTTGAGCTGAGCCATAACGTCATGAAGCAGGCTGCCATAGACGAAAACCTCAGGGTCTTCGCCAGCCAGACCAATGAGCTTCTCAAAAAAGAACCGACGCGGGCAGCTAAGATAGCTATTGATCGAGCTGGCGCTCAGCGACCAATCAGGCGCAAGTTCCGCCAGAATGGGTGCCGTGTTGGGCCGAGGCCGACTCGCCAGCTCCACTTCCAGCGGCTCCTGATCCGGCGGCTCATCTGGTCGGCCAGCGCACAGCGCTACTGGGCAATTCTCGTGGTTGATGCGCCCACCGGGGACCTGCTTTGCCAGTCCCCAGAAAACACACTCAAAGCCGGCCACTTG
>JALGTJ010000253.1 GCA_029821415.1 Candidatus Zipacnadia bacterium | reverse complement strand
CCGCACCCAGGAGCGCCGCCTTGGTGCGGTGAACCGCTTCCGTAGCAATGACGATGTAGGTAAGCACAAAGACCACAGAGGCAATGATTCCAGCAGTAGTCATAACCACCCTCAGAACAGCGGACACGACAACGCCAAGACTCAATACAGTTTCACACGACCTAACCCACGCCGTAGTCTATTATATCAGACAGGTTGCCCGCGGGCAAAGATACTACCCCAGCCCTCCCTTCCGCTTTACTTCATCTCTGCTTTCTGATAGCATAGCCGCAGGCAGATATAGCTTGAATTAGGCATATCGTCATCTCTTTGCGAGCCCAAAGCCAGGATTGGACGGCAGTCTGTAGCAGTGTTCCATTCATCCGGGAAGCCGCATGTGCAACCACCAGCATCCACAACGGACTAATGCCCCCAACGACCGCCAGCAGAGCCGGGCGGTTCGCTGGCTGGCTGCCGTCGCGTGGATGGCAGTGATTTTTGCCGCCAGCGCCTGGCCACGGCATGGGCCGCCATCCGCCGGGGGCGCGGATAAGACGCTCCATCTGGTGGCCTACGCAGCCCTGACAGTGCTTCTGTTCCGCTGCTGGTGGCCAACTTGTCGCGTACCGCGGCTGGTCGCATCCGTGTTGTATGCTGCCACGACTGCGATTGTTTATGGATTGCTCCTGGAGCTGTACCAGCTCCGCGTACCGGGTCGCGAGTGTCAATTATCAGACTTTTTAGCCAATTCTGCAGGGGTTGCCATCGCGGCCTTGGTTATGTTACACTTAGTTTTACTGTCCGCAAACAAACGTCGGACAAACGACATTGATGAAGAACAATAAATAGGAGGAACTGTCCGTGGCCAAGCCAATTGACCTGACCGAAGACAATTTCGTCAGCGAAGTACTTGAGTCTGACATACCCGTTATGATTGACTTCTGGGCACCCTGGTGTGGACCGTGCCATATGGTATCCCCGATCATTGAGGCCCTCGGTGATAAATACGATGGAAAGGTCAAAGTTGCTAAGCTCAACCTGGACGAGTATCCGGCAATAGCCTCAATATATGGCATCCGCAGCATACCGGCAGTCTTCATATTCAACAATGGTGAGGTAGCCGCCCGCACTGTGGGCGTACAACCTGAGCAGGCATTCGCAGCGATGATTGAGCGAGTGCTGGCTGAGTAAGCACCGACAACAGGTAGAAGGAGAGCAGGCTTACAGCCACAATTGCAGGAACTTAAGTACCTCCGCCCGCATTGCCGCAGTCTCCATGTGGCCAACGTCGTAGCGTAATAGTTTCCAGGCTTCAGGGGCACCAGCTTCTTGGTATACTCGGCGCAGCTCCGCGTCAATCCGGTCCAGCCCATCAGGAGGCGTCAACCGATCATAGTTGCCCGCAATACCCAGATGGGCGCGGGGAGCAATGAGAGCATTGATCTGTGCAGTGGTGAAGTGTTTAAGCAGGCCGGGCACATAGTAATAGACTCCATGGCCGTCAAGGCCACGGGTCTCAATCAGAGCTTGGAAATCGGTAAGGCAACAGATATCAATGCAGGCCTTGACACGGGTGTCCAGTGCCGCAACCCACCAGGCCATCGTGCTACCCATAGAGATGCCAAGTGTACCTAGGCGCTCGCTATCCACGTCAGGACGCGAGACCAGGTAGTCAATGGCTCGGATGCTGTCGTAAACCATCATCCCCCACATTACCTGTCCCTCCCAAAGCATCTGCTTGAAAATCTCAGATTCCGTTCGGCCGCGGCGCTCGCCAAATGCCCATGTATCAATGCACAGCGCGCAGTAGCTCTGTTGGGTTAGTGCCTCGGCGTACGGCGGCCGCTGGAGTGCGTCACGCCCAACAATGAGTTCATCCTTACCCAATTCATAGTCTCCGCCGTGGGCGTGGTTGTACAAGATGGCAGGTAATGGTCCTTGGGCAGTGTCAGGGTAGACAAAATATGCCGGTACCAGCTCGATGCCGTTCAGGTCAAGCACCAACTTCTCCAGTATATACCCCTTGCGCTGCTCCTCGCCCACCTTCTCGGCGGAAATAGCCCGGTCGCGATCCGGCAGATCGTCCGATAAGTTCATTGGCCTGCTCCTCTTAGTTTCTGCTTAGCCCAATTCAACGCCCCACCAGCTAGCAGCACCTGTGCCTGGCGTTCGCTAAGCTGGCAGCTACCGGTAAATGATAAGCCGGCGGTAACATTTTCTATCGTCAATTTACCTCCGTGCTGCAATCGCTTACGGATGTCCACAATCCGAAGTTCATCGCCTTGACCACATCTGTCATAATCCTGTGGTGAAATTACGATGGGGGCAATACCGAAGTTGATTAGATTCGCCCGATGGATACGCGCGAAGGAGACGGCCAGCACTGCCTTGACACCTAAATAGGCTGGCGCAAGAGCGGCGTGTTCGCGGCTGGAGCCCTGCCCGTAATTACGGCCGCCCAGGATCATCCCTCCCCCTCGCTGTTGAGCACGAGCAGCAAAATCACCATCAATCGCTTCGAAGACATGCTCGCTGATAGCCGGTATGTTGCTGCGCAGCGGCAAAATCTTCGCCCCCGCCGGCATTATCTCGTCCGTGCTGATATTGTCGCCGACCTTCAGCAATATCTCACCTTC
>JALGTJ010000009.1 GCA_029821415.1 Candidatus Zipacnadia bacterium | reverse complement strand
GGCTCAGGGAATGAAGTAGTTGTGCTATAGCTCTTCAAACGAGGGAAATGCTGCGGGGAGGAAGTGCTGCAGGTAGCGGCTGCGGGCAAAGCGGTCGGTCATGCCCGCGATATAATCACAAACCTGGCGGGCGCGTTTTTGGAGATCGGCGGGCACTGAGGCGTTGATTTCGCCAAAGGCTTCGTCGTCTTCCATATAGAGGTCAAATAGTTGGTGGATGCGCGGCGACTGATATACGTACTCGAGCAAAAAGTTTTTGAGCGCGTCAGCCGCCTCCAGAACTTTGCTGCTCATAGAAATGCGCGGCTGGTCCAGACTGTGCTCTATAAGGTCACGCACCATAGTGCCGACCCGCTGGCTGTGCCGCTCGCCCAGCACCTTGGTGACCGCTGTCGGGACTTGTTGGGCAGACAGAAAGCCGGTGCGCAGGCAGTCGTCGAGATCGTGGGTAAGATAAGCAATACGGTCAGCCACCCTCACGACCATCGCCTCCATAGTGGGCGGCGTGCTTTCCTCCAGGTCTATCTGCAAGTCCTTCATTGACTTGCTGTGGGCTACGATGCCCTCGCGAGTTTCCTGGGAAAGATTAAGACCGCGCCCGTCTCTTTCCAGCACATCTACCACGCGGAGGCTGTGCTCATGGTGGGCGAAGTGGGCCTGCGGGTCATAGCTGCGGTACACCTCATCCAGGCTGGCTTCACCAGCATGCCCGAAGGGCGTATGACCAACGTCGTGGGCCAGTGCGATTGCCTCCGTCAGATCCTCATTCAAGCGCAGGGCCTTAGCGATAGTACGGGCAACCTGGGAGACTTCCAAGGTGTGGGATAGTCGCGTGCGCAGGTGATCCTCGCGCGGCGATATGAAGACCTGAGTTTTCTGAGCCAGGCGGCGAAATGCCTGGCATAGATGGATAATCCGGTCACGGTCGCGCTGAAAGATGGTGCGGACCGGACAGGGTGGCTCGGGGCGGACCCGACCCGCTGACTCGGCACTCAAAGTGGCATATCGGCTGAGATAGTCAGACTCACGCTGTTCAATCTGTTCGCGAATGGTCATAGTTAAGTGAATTATATCACTAAAAGCAAGATGATGGTAGGAACGAAAGTTGCAGGATATTGGCAGGAAGGGATACCAGTTGCTTGCAGGAATATAGTTCTGAACGCGGAAGACGGGCACAAGGTCAGTGCGGGGACGCCAGTGCCCCGGCAATTGCTGCCTTGAGTTAGTTAGCTCGTCCGCCTCATATATCCTGGCATCCCCCAGTTGCCTGAACCGGCTTGAGGGATGAGCTGGAGGTATCAGACGAATTATGCGTGTGGTGTCGTGGGAACTTAATGGTGCAGTGACGTGCGCAATAGCTCTTGGATTGCTGGTATGGGCGGGGCAGTCTGCTGTGGCTGAACAGCAGGCAGTAGAAGAAATAGCTGAGCAGTCATCGAGCGACCAGCAGATAGAAATAGAGGCGCAGCCCGCGGGTACGCGCCCCTCAGCAGAAGAAGACGGCGAACTTGCTGAGTTTCCTCGGTGGCGGCGAGGCGAGCAGGACTGGCAACTGCCCGAAGAGATGCGCCTGGAGAATCTCAAGCGCTTCGGTGAGGAGTTGTTCGCCAGTACCAGCGGGGAAGAGCCGCGCACTCTGAATATGCCTATCTCCCCCGAGTACACCCTGGGGCCGGGTGACGAGCTTGCGGTCCGCACCTGGAGCGAGGGGATTGAGCATCTTAACACCACGGTGGTTGTCTCCGCCGAAGGCACAATCTATTTGCCGCTGGCTGGTGAGATGGAGGTTGCCGGACAACCCCTGGGAGCCGCCCGCGATATGATTACGGCGAGGCTCAGTCAGTTTTATATTGACAGCCAAACGACGGTAACGATTAGTGAGCCTCGGATGGTCACGGTTTACGTGACCGGGGACGTGGTGAGGCCGGGCCGCTATGGATTGAGCGGGACGGGGAGCGTGCTGACGGGCCTGTACATGGCAGGTGGGCCCAGCGAGGCCGGATCGTTGCGTGATATTCGCCTGATAAAGCCTCGTCAGGCTCCCGTTAGGATTGATCTCTATCCTTATCTGCTGGCGGGCGAGCCACTCAATGATCCACCTCTGGAGAATGGTGATACTATCTTTGTCGGCAGAATCGGCGACGAGATTGGCGTGGCGGGCGAGGTGCGCCGTCCCCGCCGCTATGAGATAGCCGGCCCAATCACCTGCAAGGAGGCAATCGAACTGGCCGGCGGGCCGTCTCCGGCTGGCTCGCTAAGAGACGTTACGGTCTGGCGGGTTGTCAATCATCGCCACCAGGAAGTGGTGAGTCTGGACCTGACCGGGTCCGGTGCTATCACGGATGGTGGTGGCTCCGAGCTTACCTTGCAGGGCGGCGATGTCGTGGTAGTCGAGCCTATAGATAAAATGCCGGAGAATGCGGTGCGCATCACCGGGGCCGTGCGGCGCCCGGGCATCTATGAGGTAGAGCCGCAGATGACAGTTGGCGATCTTATTTCGCTGGCTGGGGGGTTGGCGGAAGGGGCCTACCTTGGGTATGGGGAGGTCCGGCGCCTTGACGAATACAGCCAGCATCACTATGAGAGCTTCTCCGTGCGCAGTGCCTTGGACGCCCCGGTAGATTCACTGGCTCTTGCTCCGTATGACGCGGTTCGCATCTTCTATCGTTATGAAGCAACCCCAATCACCTATGTTCAGGTAGTTGGCCCGGTGCAAAATCCCGGACAATACCAGTGGTCGGCTGATATGCGAGTCAAGGACCTGGTCATGCAGAGTGGTGGGGTAACTGAGGAAGCCTATCTGGAGCAAGCCACTGTGCTGTGTCTGCAACCCGATGGCCAGCGTCGCATGGTGAGGATCAACCTGCAGGATGCTCTCGCCGACGATTCATCCAGCAACATTGAACTCCAGCCCGGCGACATTCTGAGAGTAACATCCCGCAGACCCCCGGACAAGGTTCATATTGCTGGCTTTGTACGCGAAGCCGGCGACTATGATTGCTTTGAGGATATGAGCGTTAGCGATTTAATTGTGGCCGCCCAGGGGGTTGCCCCGGGAGCTGGCGATACAGTGGAGTATGCACAGGGGCGGCGGTCCGGGCCGGCCACAGTATACCGGCTGAAGCTGAAAATCCAGGGCGATGGGCAGATTACCGTAGAGCCTGATATTGTGCTGGGCAGCGACGATATGGTCACAGTGCTGGGGCGTGGGGACTTCAAACAGCAGCCCGCCGTGGTCCATGTCAGCGGACGGGTGGAAAACCCCGGTGCGTATGTTCTGAGGGGCAGCGTCAGGGAACAAGAGACTGTATATGATCTGTTGCAAAGGGCCGGCCCTCTCCTGGATAACGCTGACCCGAATGGTATTGTAGTTTATCGCCCCAGCGAACGCGCCCTGGCTAAGGGCCAACGCCAGAACCTGGAACAGATTGTGGCTATGTATAATCGCGAGTCCACCGGCTATATGTTGGAGGGCGAAACAGAGGCTCGTCGCACCGTGCTCGCCGAGCAGGTGGGCGCCAATGTAGGTCAACTCCTTGCAGGTGGGGGCGAAACAGCGTGGGTGGTCCCCCCTCGGCAGCTGAGCCTCTCGGCATGGGTGAGCGGCATTCCGGTAGAGGGAAGCAAGTTGCTGGAGACTCACGGAGAAGAAGCAGATGTTTTGGTGCAGGACGGCGATACCATTGTCGTGCCTGAAATCCACAACACTGTGGCAGTGCTCGGGGCCGTTATCCGTCCCGGGAAGGTGCCCTACCGCCAGGGGGCAAAGGTTGATTACTATATAGATATGGTAGGCGGGCCAGCCGACGACGCTGCCGTTGGCCGGGCCGTCGTGGTCCGGGCTAATGGCGCAGCGCGCCGCCGCAGCCAGGTCAAAGAAATCAGACCGGGCGATGTGATCATTGTGCCTTCCGACTATATGGTGAAGACGGTTCGTACCGATACCACCTTCCAGTTGATACTCAAGACCCTGGGCAGCCTGGCAGCTACATTCTTGGTGTTTGGCTAGGCACTGCCAGCGTTATCACAAATGCCTCGGTGAATTGCGGTGAGCGAACCACAGCAGAAATACCGTATTACAGCTCACTACGCCGAACCTTCGCTTGATTACCTCTCTGTTATTGGCGCAGGGGACGCCGTTGCAGATAGTGAGGGAGTCGCCGCTGAGGTCTCCTGTCAGGCGCCGGCTACCATCTATAATCGCTGTGGCAAGCGCATAGTAGAAGTTGCTATTGTCGTTTTGCTGCTTCCGGTGGCTGTGGTGCTGATTGCAGCGTGCGCCTTGCTCATAAAGATACTCAGCCCGGGGCGGGTGTTTTATCGGCAAGAACGAGTGGGCTACGGCGGCAAGCCTTTTGGGCTGCTCAAATTGCGCACGATGATTCCCGACGCGGAAAACACCACGGGGCCGGTATGGGCTGCTGAAGACGATTGCCGGGTTACTGGGTTAGGCCGGCTACTACGTAGAACTCGGCTCGACGAATTACCTCAGCTTTTCCAGGTTCTAACTGGCCATATGGCTCTTATCGGCCCCCGTCCAGAACGTCCTCAGTTCGTTCGCCAGTTTGCCCAGGACCTGCCCTTCTATCTGACTCGGCTAAGTGTGCGGCCAGGCATAACTGGGTGGGCGCAGGTGAATCTTCACTATGATAGCTGCCCCCGCGATGTATCTGAGAAGCTGCGGTACGACCTGTATTACATCCGCCACCTGTCGTTGCGCCTGGATCTGGAGATACTACGTCGCACAGTTGGTGTAGTTGTTCGCGGCAGTGGTGTTTGGTAGCCACGCTGCGCTCTGGAGCGCATGGTGGTTGCCCTTATGTCTGATAGGGGAACTGTCGTGGATAGCATCTTCGGCGAAGCAACGGACGTCTCCAGCATAAAAGTAGTTAACATAATATAAATTATACGAGCCCGCGGCTCCATCAAATCACTGCCTACCTCCTCGCTAGGCCCCATGCTCTCGAGTGCTGTCATACGAGCAATAAGCTAATTGTGCGGAGAGCTTGCAGGAAACTGCATGCGGGCGGCGAAAACTTAGTTGCAAACCAGCGGCCGCTTTGACGCCGCACTACCTTTTGGTACCAGGTTAGCTACCTGTACAGGAGGACTAATATGAAAGAACTTAGCTTCACATGCCGATACAGCCGCGAGTATACTGCTCTGGATATCCCCTGCCGGGAGGAGAATTTTGAGTGGCACGAAAGAACGGTAACCGTTCCGGCGGCTCAGGCAGCACTGGTTCTGGTTGACTGCTGGGATCGCCATCCAGTGGAGAGCTTTCAGGAACGGGCAGCGCAGGTAGCGCAGCAGAGAATATTGCCAACAGTGGAGGCGTGTCGGGATGCTGGCGTGCTTGTTGTGCACGCACCCTCACCCGAGGTTGCGAAGAAATATCCTCAATGGTTGAAGTATGCTGGTGACGAAGAGCTTTTTGGACCCGAGGGCCGTGAGGCCGCTTGGCCTCCAGCTGAATTCCGGAGCCGCGTATGCCGCTATGATGACAATCCCTTCGGACGGCCGGCTGAGCCGCTTCTGGAACAGTGGCTTGAGGACGAAACGCTGTTCCCCACAATGAGGATTATAGAAGTGCTGGAACCACAGGCCGGTGATTTTGTGGTAGCCACCGGTGCGCAACTACATCGGCTTTGTCGCGACCAGCAGATTTTACACCTGTTCTATGCCGGATTTGCTGCTAACATCTGCATTCAGTTGCGCGATTATGGCATACGGGCAATGCACGATCGGGGCTATCATACCGTTCTGCTACGCGACTGCACCACCGCCATTGAGGGGAGCCATACGCTGCAAGGTGAGTGGCTGCTTGAGGCAGCGATATTCAACATTGAGTTGAAGGTCGGCTGTTCGACTACGGCGCAGCAGCTACAAGCAGCCTGTCGCAAGTAGCTTATCCAAATTAAGAGGGTGCGAAAGATGAGTTCTGTAACCGAGCCAGAGAAGAAGGTTCCAGTAATAGACGATGTTGATGTCGCAGTGGCAGGTGGCGGTGTCGCGGGGACCTTTGCCGCTATCGCTGCGGCCCGGAATGGGGCCAGCACTTTGCTGATCGAGCGTTTTGCGAGCATCGGCGGAAACATAGGCCCGGGCATGATTGTCAGTGGTGGCATGATCGACACGCCGTTTCACGAAAAGCTATCGTACGAAAGCACTATCTATCCAAGACTGTACGGAATTGCGAGGGAATTTCTGCTGAGATACGTTGACCTGGGAGGCGGCAGTATCCCTCCATTCAGAGATAAAGGCGCGCAAGTGAGCCGTGAGCAAAACTATGCGCGAGATTCTAACATTGCGAGTTACCTGGCTGCCCAAATGCTGGAGGAAAGCGGAGCACAATTGCTGGTGTCCACTCAGGTAGCGGATCCTATTCTCGAAGAGAACTGTGTGCGAGGGCTTTTTGTCGAGAATAAATCCGGTCGGCAGGCAGTCAAGGCCAAGGTGGTGATTGATGCGACCGGGGAGGCGGATGTTGCCCGAAGAGCTGGAGCTCCCATTCTCTACCCCAAGGATTGCTACCAAGAGATAGATGAGCATGCGCCGACGGGAATGGGTTTAGGTTACCTCGTCGGGGGCGTGAATTGGGAGAAGTATGACGCTTACCGGGAGCGGGCCGAGATCAGCGCTGAAGACCTGGAATGGGGACGAGAAGTATTTCCTGAGGGTTACTGGTACGAAGAGTACAGGCCCATCATTCCTTTTGTTCGGAAGGGTGTCGAGACCGGGGAATACAAGCTTCGCGAAAGCATCACTTTGGACGGTCGCTCGATAGACTTAGGCAACATTCCCGGATACGGACCAATGCCCTTCAGATGTCCCAGCATGCCGGGATTCGCGTTGGGGCGCATTATGCTTGTTCGCGGGATGGATGCCGGCAACGGTTTGCACATCTCGGCCCTTGAAATAGCATTCCGGAGGCGGATTTTTGAAATCACCCATTTCTGGAAGAACTACGTGCCAGGTTTTGAAGACTCTTTCTTGCTGTACATCGCACCTTACCTGGGCTCGCGGGGAGGGCCGTGTATTGAGGGCGAGTATACGCTGACTATGGACGACTGCCGAGCAGGCCGCCGATTTGATGACGTACTGTATCTATATGGGGAGAACCGCGCACTTCGTCATAGCTGTAGCGAAGGGGAATGCAAATGGGTTGATATGCCTTATCGGGTTATGCTTCCCAAAAAGATCGATGGATTGTTAGCCGTGGGGCGGAGTGCCTCAGGGATCCCGGATACGCTTTTGCGCCATCGCATGGCTGCCAAGGTGATGGGCCAGGCGGTCGGCACGGCGGCGGCATTGGCAGCCAAACAAGACATTTCTCCCAAAAAGATTGATGTCACAGAACTGCAGGGCATTCTGTTGGATGCTGGCTACTATCTGGGGGACCGATGGAGACTGAAGGAGTTGGGATTGGTATGAACAGACTCGGATGTGATACTGTTGACCTCGCCCCAGCGTCGCTGCCCTGTATCATGGTCAATTGTAGGAAGATAGTGAGACTATGGAACGGCGGGCACCACCAGCGTGTCGCAAGGAACTTGCCTCAACGGCGGAAAGCATTTACGGGTATAAGCCCGCTCGTAGGGAGTTATCCAAGCAGATAAGCCAAGCTAAGGCTGAAAGTGCTATCCCGGCTACGGGATGAGGGAATGCCCATCTGCTTGCGATATTTGGTCACGGTACGGCGGGCGAGTTCATAGCCCTCTTCGGCAAGAAGACCCTCGAGTTGTTTGTCGGTCAACGGAGTCTCGACGTCTTCCTGTTGGATTATCTGGGCGATAAGCGCCTTGGTAGGTAGGGCGTCTTCAAAGAAAATGGAGAAGGGTAGCAACGCACCATCTGGCATCATGAGGTGCTTACCGCGAGTAGCCCGCGATACTGTGGACTCATGGAAACCAGTTTTCAGGGCAATTTCCTTCTTGCTTAGGGGCCTCAGGGCCATTACTCCCCGAGTAAACATAGCCTTTTGTCGCTCAACAATGGTTTCGGTGATAAGTTGCATAGTGATGTGGCGCTGTTGAAGCATCTCGATGAAGCGTCGTGCTGACCGGATTTGCTGGCAGACAATCTGTATCTGCTCAGGATCAAGATCTGATGTAGAGCCGGCCACGGCCTGGCTTTGCTTTATAGCCCGCTCCAGACGCAAATAGGCATAATTAATGCGCAATGTACGAGCCTCAGGCTGGGGAATCTTTACAGACAGGTCCTTACCATCGTAGTAAACTATGGCATCAGGATAGATATGACGGTTATGACGGTCGCCGGACCGCTCAGGCGCATCCGTGTGAAACTGCTGGCCAGGATAAGGGTGAAGCGTGGAGCGGATATATTCAAGGGCCTCGCAGACCTCGCTGACGGCCAAATTGGTAGCCTGGGCCAGCTTCTCCTGGAGATTGCCTCCACAGCAGTCAAAGTGCTGGACAACAAGCTCGACGGCCTCCGGGATGGATTCTCCGGCCTTTTGTCGCTCACGCAGTTGGAGTTGTAGACACTCGCGCAAGGAACGAGCTCCTACCCCAGGTGGACTAAGTTGTTGCACATAGTCCAGCGCGCTCTGCACTTTCTCAAGGGAAATGTCAAGATCCTCGGCTACCCGAAAGACGTCGGTGGTAAGATATCCGTCGTCGTCAATAGCAGCAATCAGAATTTCCCCAATCTTCTGAATTGATTGGGGTGCAGTAGCGCGCAATTGCCACATCAAGTCATCCTGGAGAGTGTAAGATTCTCTAAGTGCATCTAGGGAAAAGCCCTCGCTGGAGTGCGGTTGGGAATAGTTTGAGGGAATAGAATACGGAGGTGGCCCCACGGGCAGATGGTCGTATTGCTCGTCGTCTGGGTCCATATCTAGAGCAGGGTTCTCTTCCAGTTCCTGCTCAACACGCTCCGATAACTCAGCATAGTCCAGCTCAAGCAGCGTGCTGCGAACAACAATATGCGGACTGACAGTAACGTTGGTGCGTGGTTGAACTTCGTACCGAAACTGTAGCATAGTCCCCCCTTCGGACGAAGCGGTACCGCTGACAACAGTGGTGCGGTATAGGCCCAGGTGCCGCGGTTGGGTCGGCGCTATGGCATGCGCTACTTCGACGAAGTTACTATCGGCCCCAAGTGGCTTTTTCTTGAGGGGCATCCCATAAATGAACAGAAGAAAGTGCGGTAAAGAGTCGAAACATTTACTGGGAGACACTATTATTATGCAAAATTATTGTAGGAAACTTCAGTTAAAGCATGCGGTCGGGATGCCGATATAGTTAATACGAGCCGCAGATATTGTTATTGGACAATAATTGGCAGCACTCAATCGTAGCCGCCACCAACCACCACAAGGGGTTGGCAGCAATGACCGCAACCGATACAGCACAGGCTCCGGGGGGCAATATGAGCACAGGACTCTACAATGCCGCCGGCGATAGCCCACCCTATTCCAGTGGCCGCCAACCCATGCGGCTGCTTCTTCTCCGACTTCCCCTGCCCCCACATTGTGCGTGTAGTGGTAGTCTTCCGCTAGATAGATCCCCTACCACCTCTTACAGAGGTTGGCTGTGCGATGATACGAAAGATCGAAGTGCTAATACCTTCCGGGAATTTGCCCGACTACCTGTAACAACGCAGGCCGACAAGACCACAGCGATTGTAGCAACTAGGATATAACCTCATAGTCATAGCACTCAATACACCAGCGATTGTTATACCAAAGAAGAATAAATAGTTGCTCAACAATCACAGCACAGATGATTAGATGTGGAAAGGAGGAGGTGCAGAACAGATGCGAATAGTGTCTGAGGTACGCAAAAGCAACCCTTCCCGGCAGCCGGCCGTAGTTAGACAGCACTTCAAGGAAAGGGCAGTGAAACTTTGTGGCGATGTCCGTCTGTATCGGCAGATTGCCCGTATGGTCCAACAGTTACCCGAGGTCCGCTACCAACGGATAAATGCTGTACGCCAAAAATTGCGCAGCGGAGAGTACGAAATAGACAGCAGGCATTTGGCAGCGCTGATTTTGGAAGCAGCCGAAGATACTCGACGTGCCTACCGTGCTGCTGCCTAAACGAACATAATCCTTATGCTACTATAGACGCCCGCCATTCCCTTGCAGGGGCTGGTACTGGTCCGTGCCCAACTGAGAAATAACTTAAGGGTACGGTAAGCATACTGATGAATACCGGGCTCGCCCAGAGACTTTAGATTAGTTCGATAGATGCCGATTGCATAATTGCGCCGATCAAAACCGGCCAGAGTCTTCATCCTATGCGCTGCTGAGAGCCAGACTGACAATATATGCCTTCCCAATCGGATAACATAAACAGACAACCGGACCAGGCTGCCCCACCTTCGACTTTGTGGGAAGCAATGGGAGAGTTGCATGAAGTACAGATCCAGGAGAAGATCGCTCTGGACAAGGGCGATATCGAGCTATTTCGGCAGTTGCTCGAGCAGCAGGCTGAAGCGTGGAAAATAGTCTACCTGCAGGCGAGTAGGCTGATTGCCAGTGGTAAAGCCCCAACAGATATGATCGAGCGGCTGGAGAAAATCCTCGATATTCACCGCGATCATGAGCAGCGCATTCGCCAAGCTGATGCTGCAATCCGGCGCCAACTCGAGCAGCTCCAGGACGATCAGCAGGCCGCATAGGCTGGACAAGTCCGACGAGCAAGCATAAATAGCTGGGGACAGCCGTGTTCTAATCCGTCTCTTTGTAGTTCTTCAGTCGCCGACGCACGGTTGATGGGCTGATGCCTAGGATCTCGGCCGCAGTCTCTGTGTCGCCATCGCAGGCATCCAACACTGCCAGGATATGCTGCCTTTCCATCTCCTCCAGTGTTAGTAAAGACGACTTTCTCTCCTGCTCATGGTTACTGCCGGTTCCCTTTTCCAGCCTCGTCAAATCAGTCTCTGTCAACAGGTATTTGGGCTTGATGCTGTCACCAACAGATAGCACGATAGCACGCTGAATGGCGTTTCTTAACTCTCGCAGATTTCCCGGCCAATTATGGCTATGTAGCTTCTCCCATGCCTCTTGGCTAATTTGTTTGCTCGCCTCGCCGCCGAATTGCCTCACAAAATGTTCGGTAAATACTTCAATATCTTCCGGTCGTTGCCGTAGTGGAGGTAAGCTTAGCGGAATCACGTTCAACCGGTAGTACAGGTCATCCCGGAACTGGCCCGATGCCACCATCTCTTCTACTGGCTGGTTGCTTGCTGCTATGATCCGTACATCCACCGTAATTGGCTTGGTTCCGCCCAAGCGCATAAAGCTCTGGTCCTCGACAAATCGCAGCAGCTTTACCTGCATAGCCGAGCTCATATGGGTGATTTCGTCCAAAAACAGCGTCCCGCCATCAGCGATTTCGCACAGACCGATCTTTGCTGTGTTGGCCGAAGTAAATGCACCCTTCTCGTGACCAAACAGCTCGTTTTCCAGTAGTTCATCAGGGAAGCCACCACAGTTAAGCGCCACCATTGCCTGCTCGGCTCGTTCGCCCAGATAATGGATCGCTCGAGCCAGGTACTCCTTGCCGGTACCAGTCTCCCCTTGAATCAACACCGGGGCATTGCCCCTCGCAGCCTTTGTTGCCATTATGTAGGTTTCCTGGACCTTGACATTACGGCTCAGGACATGCTGCCAGTTATACTTCTCATTGAGAGTTTCCCACAAGTATAGATTTGCGTCAACCAGCGCCTGCTTGCTAACAGCGCCCTGAGCTTTTTCTAGCAATTCCCCGGCATTGAAGGGTTTCACCAGATAGTCGTATGCCCCCCAACGGAGAGCATCAGCCGCTGTGTCAACTGACGGATAGGCTGTAATGAGTATTGCTGGCGTGGCCACGCCCAGGCGGCGAATCTGCTGCAACAGCCGGGTACCGTCGGTATCCGGAAGTTTGCGATCAATAACCAGCAGATCAAAGTCCTCCTGTTCCACCCTCCGATAAGCCTCCGTCGCCGTATCGGTAGCCTGACATTCGAAATCGCCCTCCTCCAGAATCGAGACCACCAGATCCTGCATGCCCGGGTCGTCATCAACGACCAGAGCGCACTTTCGCTTATTGGCCATCGCATTATTCCTCATCTGTTTGCGGTGCTATACATCGGCCACTCTAACTACCGCCCCGGTTTCTGCCGATTGATAGACTGCCTCCACCACTCGTTGGCTCCATACCCCTTCCTCGCCATCCATGGGCGGGTCCGTGTCGTTGATAATCGCTCTGGCGAACGCCTCAATCTCTTCTTGATACATATTCCGGCAGTCTGATTCAATCCGCAAATACTCCTGAGCCCCCTCATAGGTCTCTACGACTTCCAGCACTCCGCTGGGAGTCTGGCCCAACACTCCTTGAGCCACCAGCGTCCGCTCTGCCCCGTTAATCTCCAACAGGTTCTGCGTTGCGGTGGTGGCAAACGAAGTATCTACTACCCCTATTGCATGGTTATCAAAG
>JALGTJ010000008.1 GCA_029821415.1 Candidatus Zipacnadia bacterium | reverse complement strand
GCGCTTGGCCAGCGGCGAAATCTCCACCGGATAGTCGATGATGAATGTGGGCTGAATGAGATTTGGCTGCACAAACCGGTCACACAGCTTGTCAATGATATAACCTATCGGCTGCCCCGCCAATCTTTCCGGCTCCAGGCCAGCTTTGATAGCCTGTCGGCAAGCTGCCTCGGTATCCGTCAGATCGGTTAACTCTACGCCGCTGTACGCCTTAATAGCCTCCAGTAACGGTATTCGTCGCCACGGCGGACTCAGGTCAATCTCTTTTCCTTGGTAGGTGAAGGTAAGCCCTCCGTGCACTGCCCGGCACATCGCCGCCACCAGGTTTTCGGTCAGCTTCATCATATCCTCATAGTCGGCGTATGCCTGGTAGGCTTCCAGAATAGTGAACTCGGGGTTGTGGCGCGTGTCTATGCCCTCATTACGGAAGACTCGTCCGATTTCAAAGACGCGTTCGCAGCCGCCGATGATTAGCCGTTTCAGGTACAACTCCGGGGCGATGCGCATGTACAACTGCATATTCAGCGCATTATGATGGGTTGTGAAGGGCCGGGCTGCTGCGCCGCCGTAGACCGGTTGCAGAACCGGCGTTTCCACCTCCAGAAAATCGTGTTCAGTCAGGTAATTGCGTGCTGCCTTGATTATGCGGCTCCGCGTCGCAAAGACCTCTTTGACTTGTTCATTGGCGAGCAGATCGAGGTACCGTTGTCGATAACGTAGCTCCGGGTTTTGCAGGCCGTGAAATTTCTCGGGCAGTGGCCGTAGTGCCTTGGCCAATAGCACGAACTCCTCGCAACGGATTGTTACTTCGCCGGTGCGGGTTGCAAATAGCTCGCCGCTGACACCGACTATATCACCCAGGTCTAATTCACAGCAATCTTCGTACCGCTCTTCGCCCAGCACATCTACTCGGGCGTGAATTTGAATGGTCCCGCTGCCATCCTGCAAGTCGGCAAATGTAGACTTGCCATGGCTGCGCATTGCTATTAGCCGTCCGGCTACGGAGACTACTTGCCCTTCAAGCTCTGCGAAGCTCTCCTGCAATTGCTTACTGGAGTGCGTGCGCCGATATGAGTGGTAACTGAAAGGGTCCTGGCCCTTATGTCTCAGTTCTTGAAACTTCGCCAGCCTACGCTGGTATTCATCGGAGGTCTCCGGCATAGTTGCTTCTCCTATGGACTGCGATGGTCCGATATCTGTTGTTTGTTGCGCTGTCTCAAGTCTCGTACTCGTTGAATTTGTTCCTGGCTCACCACCTGCTCGAACGAACGGAACCCTGTCAAGTGGAATCCGTGCTTCTCAGCCAACTGACCAATCTCTCTGACCTTGTCTACGTCGAGCTGATCATCGTCTCAGCCATGCAGGCATAGGCCGTTTGGGGTGGGAAGCCGAAGTCAAAATTGAACTGGACTTGGCCGGGTACCTTCACCACTCCACCTTCTATGACCAGCACATCTTTTCGCTTGTCAGCTACCGCACGTGAGACGTCGCGGGGGCGGGCTACATCGCATATAACTGCTCCGGGCTTCAGCATTTCAGGATGGATAATGGCCTCCACCGCCGAGGTCACTGTGACTACCAAGTCAGCGTGAGATAGTGCCTCGGCGACGTCTGTAGTAATGTCAATTCTCTTATTGTGCTGATCCAGTTCGGCAGCCACCTGCTCAAGTGGTTCGTAGCGTCGGCCAGCCAGGACAAGTGAGCCTACTTGGGGGGCCAGTAGGTGTGCGCATACCCGGCCAATTGAGCCGCTGGCACCGAGCACCGCAGTATGAGCCTGATTTGACTCTATACCCACCTGACGGGCAGCCTCCAGTACCCCTTCTACAGCAGTGAAGACCGTATAGCTGTTCGCTGTGAACGCGCCCAGCCCGACGATCTGTGCACCCAATTGCTCGGCTACGCGCCCGGCCTCAATGATCTTGGTGATAGCGTGCTGAGGGTTAGCGTTGACCAGTTGCTGGGCAGTCAAAGGGCAGGCGACAAACCATCCGCTGGTCTCGGCTCCGGTTGCGGAGCGGATTCCAGTAATCTCGCTGATCTTTCTGGCTGGGGCCCTGCTGAGTAACCCTGCAAGAAGGCGCGATGGTACCCACGTAGCCCACCGGTATTTGCGAGCTATATCCTCGACGGTAAGCGGGTGGATTATGAAGGCAAATTTAGTCACTATCGGACCTACCTTCACTTGGTGATAGAACTGTGGGTGGATTCAGTTCGCGTATCTCCGGCTGCCAGCCAATTCGCCGCGCCATCTCCAGATAGTCAGTGGCGCTGGCCTGCCCGGGCTGCTTGCCCATCAGACTCAGAAAGACGCCTTCCATCACGTTAGTGGCAAAGCTGCGCCCCTCTATGACCGGAGTGGTGGTTATCAACAGGTGCACACCCCGGCTGCGTAACGCCTCGACGTCATCTTGGGTGGTTGTGTTGGTGATGATTATCTTGCCGGGCAAGCGCGCGGGCAGATACTGGCCGATGATGAGAAAATCGCCGGCAATCACATCCGCCCAGTGGTAATAGTGTTGGTATTTGGGTCGGACGTTGTCCTGCTTGCTACCCGTCGGATAGAGCCACCTAAACGGTATCCGTCTCAGGATCGGGAGCAGTAAGGGGGCCAGGATGTCAACCGAGCGGGTGCTGTGCAGGGGAATTGGTATCCCTACATTGAACATCAGGTCTCCCAGTATGTAATTGGAAGATAGCTCGCAGATCGCCTCGGTCATCCCGAAGCGATCGGTTGCACAGGTAATGAGGATATTAGCAGTGGTGAAGTCCACTATGCCTTGATTCTGCAACATTTGTATTGTTTCCCGCTCAAGCGAGTTCTTCAGGCCGGCGCCGTCTACCACCGGCGTCTGCTTTATGTGTCTGACGATGCGTTCGATGTCACGAAAGCCGTAGAAGCGCCCGGCCCAGTGCAGTCCCAGGTTGGTGCCGCCTACGCACAGATAGTCAACTTTTCCGTCGTTCTCAATTAGATACTGGCCAAAGCGCTTCAGGTCGCCGTCAGTACCCCGACGCTCAATCAGAAATTGCTCGCCCAGAATCTCTTTCTGGACGGACTTGTCCCGCCTGGACGATCCCAGACTAACGCTGAGTATGTGCTTCATAGACGTTTGGTTTCTGACTATTTCAGCCGGCTTGTGAGGCCTCGTAGGCTAAGCGTAACCCGTTGAGGGTAAGCATTTCGTCCGCAATCATTTGAGCTTCGCAGTGTGGCATAACTAAGTGCATATCCCCTCCAGTGGCTACTACCGGAGCATTGTGGCCTACGTTCTGGTGCATGATATTGATCAGTCGGTTGGCGCTGCCCGCCAGGCCCTGAATCAGGCCGAGCGATAATCCCTCGGTGGTACTGCGCCCCACCGGCACGGCAGTGCCAGGCTGCTCAAGTGCCTGTTGCACCGCATCTCGCAGATGCGGAATTGAACTCATGAGTCCTTCTTTCATTACCGGAAGCCCGGCGGCAATTGCTCCGGCGGTTAGCACGCCCTGCCGCGTTATTGCGTCACAGGTCAGGCAAGAGCCGAAATCAACCACCACGCACGGCTTGCCCACCTTTTCGATAGCTGCTAACGCGTTCAGCAACCGATCCACCCCGATTTGGGTCGGATCGTAGTAGTCAGTGGCCATCGGCACCGGGAAATCGTCGCCGGCGACTGCCACGTCCGTTTCAAGCTGATTGACGGCGAATTGCTCTACCTGGCTTCTGCGCGCCGGCGAGCTAACGCATAGGACCGCCTTCTCACAATCTACTGCCCTTAGTCCCGCCTCTTCCAGCGCAGTCAGCAGTACCTTGTCGCCTGCGGCCGAGCCGAGAAGGTTAACTGGCACTCGCACCGGTGCTTGCCATTGATTTCCCGTCCAGGCGGCTGCGTGCACAGTGCAGTTGCCCACGTCAGCATACCAGATCCAGCTCATAATAGCTCAATCACGCGGCTATCATAATGAATTGCATCTTGCTGTTTGCCCAACGTGATAAGCACAGCTTCCTTGGCATAGGGACGAGGATAGCTGGTCAGTGTCCCCGACAGCTCTTCTATTTTGGTTATCTGCGGATGGCTGTGCCCGCCGAGTATCACGTCAATTTGCGGAAAGAGCTCCAGCAGCCGCTGGTCGCGCTGCTGGCCCAGGTGGCTAAGTGCTATCACCCAGTCCACCTGCCCACGCAGCGCAGTTACGGCCTGCTGCGCTGCCTGCTTCCAGGGAAGGAAGCGCATATCCGACAGTCGCTCTACCCAGCTCCCCGGCGCAATCATCGTCGGGGTCAGCCCGAACAGGCCCACGCGGCTGCCATCGGGAGCTGTTACCGTTGTCCACCGCTTGATGTGGCCCATATCTCCTCGCACCGGCTGAATGTTGGCACTGAGTATGGTAAACGCCGCCGCACGAGTCTTGTGGACCATGCCCCACTTGCGGAAAAAGTATTCGCGATTGCCGATGGCCATTGCTGTATAGCCGGAAATGTTCATTAGTTCAATGATCGGCTCGGAGCGTCTCACGGTGACATTGAGTGCTCCGATCGCGTCGCCGGAATCGAGCAGCAGCGCATGGTTTTGCTCCCGGATCTCATGCAGTTGCTCCGCTGCCTGCGCGGTCAGGCGGTTGTGCATATCGGCGGTATGGAGCAAGGTGACGGATGTCATGAAATATTGGTGCCGCCACGACAGTACCTATAGTAGGCCGGCCTTCATTAGATCCTGAACATCCAATATGCCTACGGCGCGGCCCTGTTCGTCAACTACAGGAATATTGTCAAACTCTCGTTCGTCCATAATTCGGGCGGCTTCTGCCGCCAGGGCATCAGGTCCGATAGTAGTGGGATTAGTCGTCATCATTTTGGATACCGGCCACTCCATTATTTCGTTCCGATCTCTGACCTGGGGCATAATCCGCCGGAAATCACCGTCGGTAAACAGACCCTGAAGATAACCAGTTTCATCCACCACGCTGACGACTCCGCGCAATGTCGCATTGCTCATAGCCAGTAGCGCTTCCAGGACTGTCGCCGAGGTCGGCACCGTTGGGTTGTCCGCCCCCGAATGCATCAGATCCCGCACGCGCAGCAGCACCTTGCGACCCAGAGTGCCCAGTGGATGGCTGGAGCCGTATTCCTCTATGGTGAAGCCCCGTGCTGCCATAGTGGCCATAGCTAGCGCATCACCTAAGGCCATTTGTGCTGTGGTACTGGCGGTGGGAGACAGGCCCAACGGGCAGGCCTCTTGCTCGACTGAGGCATCCAGCGCTATGTCAGCTTCTTCTGCCAGTGTTGAAGAGGGCCGGCCGCAAATGCTGATAATGGCAGCTCCACGTCGTTTGACTGGCGGCAGAAGGTTTAATATTTCATCGGTCTCGCCACTGTTAGATACCACAATGAGCACGTCAGTTCCAGTAACCATGCCCAGATCGCCGTGCATAGCCTCAGCGGGATGCATAAAGAAGGCGGGAGTGCCGGTGCTGGCCAGTGTGCCAGCCAGCTTGCGAGCCACCGCTCCCGATTTGCCGATGCCCGATAGCACGGCCCGCCCCTCCATTGTCAGCAAAAGCTGGACCGCTTTGACGAACTGCGCGTCAAGCCGCTCAGATAGGCGGCTTACCGCATCGGCTTCGATCGCCAAGGTTCTGCGTGCTTGTTCAAGAATTTCTTGCTCCGTCATATCAGTTTAACCCCAGGCTGCCTCGTGAATCGCCAGCAGCTTCTCCAGTAGGGATGACAGTTCATTAAGCGGCACCATGTTGGGCCCGTCACAGGGCGCTTCGTCAGGTTGCGGATGAACTTCCAGGAAGATGCCATCCACGCCGGCAGCTACTGCGGCTCGAGCCAGCGGAGCGACGAACTGGCGCTGACCGCCGGAAGCACCACCTGCCCCACCTGGCAGTTGCACACTGTGGGTGGCATCAAAGACAACGGGATAGCCAAAACTTCGCATTATGGCCAGCCCTCGCATATCAACCACCAGGTTGTTGTAGCCAAAACTGGTGCCGCGCTCGGTGACTATTACGTCCTGGTTGCCTGTGGAGGTGACCTTGGCAATTGCGTGCTGGATCTCGGCGGGGGAGAGGAATTGCCCCTTCTTGATGTTGACGGGTCGGCCGCTACGTCCCGCTTCGACCAGCAAATCGGTCTGCCGGGACAAAAAGGCAGGAATCTGCAGAATATCTGCCACCTGAGCTGCCTCGGCCACCTGCGCCGTCTCATGCACGTCGGTGAGCAGCGGCAGACCGCTGGCCTCTTTCACGGCGGCCAGAATCTTCAGTCCCTCACGCCATCCCGGCCCGCGTGGCGAGCTTACCGAGGTGCGGTTGGCCTTGTCATAGGAGGACTTGAATATTAAGGGCATCTCCAGTGAGCTGGCCAATTCTGCCAAGCGCCGGGCGATGTCAACGGTAGTATCGTAGTCTTCCACTAAGCAAGGGCCTGCAATAAGTGCAAGGTGGGCGCCACCGATACAGAATTTGCCATCAGCCAGCTCAATTTGTCGCACCTTGCCAGGTGGCATTATTGTTCCTCCATGATTTCTCGCACCAATTCAAGGTCTTCGGGTGTGTCTACCGAAATGGACTGGTATTCTACCTCTATCACCTTGATTCGACAGCCGTTTTCCAGCGCCCGCAACTGTTCAAGTCCCTCGGTAACTTCCAGGGGCGTTTGTGGCAGCGATGATAGCCACAACAAAGTCGGACGCGTATACGCATACAGCCCGAGGTGACGCAGCGGCCACAATCCCGACTGCGGGTGTTGTCTGGGCCTATTATCAGGCCACTTGGCGGAGCTGTCAAGCCGAAAGTGGGGGATGGGAGCACGCGAAAAGTACAGGGCGAAGCCTTCTTTGTCTACTACCACCTTCACCACCGAAGGCTTAAGGTGATTGCTGTAATCTTCCAGTCGAGTTGCCAACGTGCTCATTCGTAGCTCGCGGACAGTTGCAAACGGGCTGGTCAGAGCATCTATCGCCGCCGGCTCAATCAGCGGTTCGTCGCCCTGGATATTGACTACTATATCGCATTGAAGGTCCTCAGCTACCTCTGCAATACGATCGCTGCCGGATTTGTGCTCCGGTGAGGTCATGACCACCTGGCCGCCAAAGTCCTGGACGACCTGCGCAATCCGCTCGTCGTCAGTGGCAACAAGCAGCTCATCAAGACTCTGTGCCCGGCTGGCGCGTTGGTAGACGTGTTCAATCATTGTCTTACCAGCTATGTCAGCCAATACTTTGCCAGGTAGACGCGTCGCCCGATAGCGGGCTGGTATTATGCCCACAATCCTCACAGCGTATTTGTCTCCTATTTTACGTCAACTGGATCTAGCTGCTCTAACTCGTACATACAGATAGCGCAGGCAGCAATAGCTGCGGTCTCTGCCCGCATGATCCGTGGGCCTAAGTTCACTTCCTGCAGACCTGCAGTTATAGCACTTTCGGCTTCTTGCGCAGTAAATCCTCCCTCGGGCCCGATGAAGATGCTTAGGTGCCGGCTGCTGCCGAGTTCTTTCAGTACCCGTCTTAGCGAGCAGTCGGCATCTACTGCAGCTCGCGCTGAGAATAGTATCCCCGGAGAGCCATCGCTCTGCCACTCGCTCAGCGCCTGAGAAAAGTCGATCGGTTCCCTGACTGATGGCAGCGTCATGCGCTCGGACTGCTGAGCCGCCTGTCGCGCGATCTTCTGCCAGTGCCTCTGTCGCTGAGCGGCACGATGGCCGGATAGTCTAATTACCGTACGGTGCGTACGGAGTGGTACAATGGCCGCTACGCCTAACTCCACAGCCTTCTCGATCACTAAGGGGAAATTCTTTCCCTTGAGCATTGCTTGGTAGAGAGTCAGTTGTACCGTAGGCTCTGTGTTGCGAGCATGTTTTTCGACAATCTCCGCCAAGACTGACTGCGGCCTGGTCTTTACTATGATTGCGGTGCATTCATTGCCGTTAGGCACGACTATCTGAAAATTGTCGCCCACGGTAAGCCGCAGAACATGGAGAAGGTAATGGGCATCATCACCGCCGATCACCACTTGGTGTTCCTGAATCTGGTCTGGTTCAATAAACAAACGCGGCATATGTTCACTCCTGGCCGGCTGCGGCAATAGTTGTGCTGTTACCGTTGGGTATTGCTGTGGAGCTTGGCAACGATGCAGACCCAACTGCCCAGTACCCGGGTCTCTGTCACCCACAAGCCAGCCTGGCGCAATGTTGAACTGACCCGGTCGGCGCGGACAATGGGAATCCCTGCCGCTATCACGCAGCCACCTGTGGCAGTGTGTTGTGCTATACTGCCGCTTAATGCGACGATCGTGGGCGTGTTGATATTGGCGACGACGATATCAAACTTCTCATTGGTGGCTTTGAGGCCCTCACTGAGGATTATCTTGATTTGCCCGGCCACTGAGTTGTCGGCTGCGTTAGCCCGAGCTATCTCCACCGCGATGGGATCATTGTCAATGGCCACTGCTGTTGCCGCGCCCAGCTTTATCGCTGCGATGCTCAATATTCCTGAGCCACAGCCAACGTCTGCAACTGTGCAACCCGGCCAAACGCTATCTTCAAGTGCCTCCAAACATAATTGGGTGGTGGGATGATCGCCGGTGCCGAAGGCCATCTGGGGGTCTATCTCAATGACAACATCGTCATCGAAGGCAGGTAGGGAGTCATCGGTGGGAGGCCAGGTATGCCAGGAGGGCTTTATTACCAGTCTTCTTCCCACACGCAGGGGCCGGTATGAGTCCCGCCACTGTCCCACCCAGTCGGCTTCTGCAACTTCATTGACGCTAACCCGAAAGGCATCGGTCATTCCGAGATTTGCCGCCAGTTGCGCCAGTTGCTTGCGGAGCTCGGCTTCTGGCTGACTATACAGGTAGCCGGTAACGGTCGCACGGTTGCCGGATTCAGTCAGACTGACTCCACGGCCGGTAACCTCAACCAACAAGCTAGCGACACTTTCCGCCGCCAGTGGAGGAACTCGCACGTGGATTACTCGCCACTGCCTGGGAGGGGTTATGGGCAACTCACCACCCTTCGGCTTAGTAGCGGGGCACGGCGGCTGGTGATGGCTATTGGGAATTGCGTTCCTCCGCGGCAAGTTCGCGGAGCAGCTCACGTTGACGGGCGGTCAGGTGGCGGGGGACTGCTACTTGGATGTGCACGACTAAGTCACCCCGCTGCGGTGAGCCCATGTCTACAACTCCGCATTCAGCCAGCCTTAGCTCTGTACCCGGCTGAGTACCCGGTGGTATCTGTAGCTGTGCCTCACCGTCAAGTGTGGGAATCGTTATCGCCTCGCCTAAGGCGGCCTGCGTAAAACTGATCGTTAGATCTGTATGCAGGTCGCGGCCCTTGCGCACAAACAGCTCATGAGGCTCAACGTGCACCACTACGTACAGGTCGCCGCTATGTCCTTCCGGGGCGGTGTCTCCGGCGCCTCGCAGCACTAGTTCTTGTCGGTCGGCAATGCCAGCGGGGATAGATATTTCTACCTCTTCGTCCACTTCCGCTACGCCCTGACCAGCACACACTCGACAGGTCTGTTGCGCTATTTCCCCCTGGCCGCCGCAATCCGGACAGACGGTAATGGTCGTCATTACGCCCATAAAGGTGCGCTGCTGGCGATGAATCTGTCCAACTCCGTTGCAGGTGGGGCAGCGTCTGGTTCCAGTGCCCGGTTCTCTCCCACTGCCCCCGCAGTGCGGGCAGGGGCCGATGCGCTGGTAGTTGAGAGTGCGGCTGGCGCCAGTTAGTACTTCTTCTAGGCTGATGGTTACCTCTGCCTGGATATTGCGTCCGCGTCTTCGCTGCGAGGTTCGTGCAAACGGAGAGCCACCGAAGGCTTGCTCAAAAATCTCGAAGATATCCGGCATTCCTCCGGCAAACCAGTCACTGGACACCCCACCTCGGTCGTATTGCCAACGCTTCTTCGGATCTGATAATACGGCGTACGCCTCACTGATCTGCTTGAACTTCTGCTCGGCAGTCGGGTCACCGTTGTTTACATCCGGATGATACTTGCGGGCAAGACGACGGTAAGCTCGTTTTATTTCCGTATTGGAGGCCCCCGGCTCAACGCCGAGAATCTCATAATAATCCGTAGGCACGACCACTAATCACCACACTGGCGCAGGCTTATGCCTAACATCTAAGTCTCTTCCTCTTGCTCTTTATCATCCTCTCTCTCATTCCGATCCATTATTTCCGCAATATCTCCGCGTCGCTCTAAGTAGGAGCTTTCCTGTGACTTCCCAGCCTCTTCCGTGTTTGACTCTTCTAGGGGTTTCAAGATAATACTACCTTGAGCAATTTCCTGCAAAGCAATTGTCAGCGGGTTTTTTGCGTCAGTATCAACCAAGGGTTTGGCTCCTGCGCGAAGCTGCTTGGCGCGCTTGGCTGCTGCCACTACCAGATCGTATGAGCTACCGATGCGGTTGATCAATTCCTCGACAAATTCGTCCATGAAACGGCTACCCCCTGAATCAGCGCTGGCCCATCGCCTAACAGCGCTATTCGCTGTGTGCTAACATGCAGACAGCACCACCTCCTGTTGCTGGCGACGCATGCACGCGCAGATGCATACACTTGCTCTCAGCAGGATTACGTGGTGCGGCCGGCTACCTCCGGCTATTCTCACAATTCAACTGGAGCAGATTAATAGTATAAACCAACCACGAAAGACTGTCAAATATTTGAACCTACTATCTGCACCCGCGGCACCTCGGCTGATGCCGTTTGCACTTCTCCGATCACCTGTGCCGTGTGCCCGCGCTTGGATAGATGACTAACTGTTGCATCGGCCTCATCTACACCGACTATTGCAATCATACCCACGCCCATATTGAAGGTCCGCCACATATCGTCGGAGGGGACGTTGCCAAGTTTTTGGATCAGGCCGAATATGGGCTGAGGAGGCAGGGGAGAGCTATCCACCTTAGCAGTCAGGTTATCAGGTATTACCCGCGCCAGGTTGCTGGCGATGCCTCCGCCCGTCACATGCACCAGCGCATGCGGGCGGATGCCGTCCTCCTGCAAAGAAACCAAATCCTGAGCGTAGATCCGAGTAGGCTCGAGCAGGTCCTCCCCCAGCGTCCGGCCTAGCTCGGGGATATGCTTATCCAGCGGCAGCTCAGCCACTTCCAGCAGCACCTTGCGTGCCAGCGAGTAGCCGTTGCTGTGCAGCCCCGAAGAAGCCAAACCAATTACCACATCACCTGCTACTACTGCGGAGCCGTCAATAATTTCGTCACGCTCTACCACACCGGTGGCAAAGCCGACCAGGTCATATTCACCCTCCTGATAGAATCCGGGAAGCTCCGCGGTTTCCCCGCCGATCAGGGCGCAGCCGGCAATCTGACAGGCCTGCGCCACTCCGCGGACGACCTCGGCGGCCACGTGGGGTTTCAGTTTGCCCACACCCAGATAGTCCAGAAAGAACAGGGGCCGCGCGCCCTGACAGACGATGTCATCCACACACATCGCCACGCAGTCCTGCCCGATGGTGTCATGCTTGTCCAGCGCAAAGGCGATCTTGAGCTTTGTCCCCACCGAGTCGGTCCCGGCAACTATCACCGGATCGCGCCAATCCCGGCCCAGTGCGAACATTCCGCCGAAATCGGCCAACCCCGTCAGGACATTCTCGTTGTGAGTGGCACGTACTGCCTCGCTCATCAGCTCTACGGCGCGCTGGCCAGCCTCAATATCCACGCCAGCATCCTTATATGTAAACTGACGCATTGCAATAGCTCCTCTGCTGTCGCGTTACGGGGCCAGGGTGCAGGCTACTTTGCGTTCTCCGTCTCCAGCATTGCCTTGGAGATCTTCACATCTTCGGGGATCGGGATAGGATAACCCGCGTCGAAGCAGGCGGTACAGAAGTTATTCTTAGGCAGCCCTACTGCTTTAATCAGATTAGGCATAGTGAGGTATTCCAGGCTATCAGCGCCCAGGTGGTTGCGGATCTCTTCTACGGTCATACGGGCAGCGATAAGCTCGTCTTGAGCGGAGGTATCAATGCCATAGAAACAGGGATAGCGGATCGGCGGGCAATTGATACGCAGGTGTACTTCGCGAGCCCCACCTTCCCGCAGGAGCTCGATCTCGGGGCCGGTAGTGGTCCCCCGGACGATGGAATCATCTACTACGACCAACCGCTTTCCGGCAATGGCCTCGCGCAGCGGAGCCAACTTGATATGTACTCCTAAGTCACGCATACGCTGGTCAGGGGTGATGAAAGTGCGGTGAATATAGCGATTCTTGATAAGACCTTCTCCGTACGGAATACCCGAGACCTCCGCGTATCCTACGGCATGGGGTACGCCGGACTCGGGGATGGGAATAACCAGGTCAGCGTCAGCCGGGGCTTGCTGGGCAAGCAGATTGCCCATCCGCCGACGAGTAGCATAGACATTACGCCCATAAATGTGGCTATCTGGACGGGCGAAGTAGATGAATTCAAAGATACACATAGCCTTGCGCTCTGGCTCAAAGACTTGGACAGCATTCATACCCGATTTGCTGAAAGTGATTATCTGACCCGGCTCAACCTCCTGCACGAACTTCGCCCCAATCACGTGTAGGCCGCAAGTCTCCGAGGAGATTACCCATCCGTCGTTATTCAAGCGGCCGATAGCCAAGGGCCGTACCCCATGGGGGTCGCGCACCGCGATGATGCGATCCGGCGCCATTATCCCCAGTGAATAAGCTCCCTGCATCCGGTGCATTGCTTCCGCAATGGCCAGTTCCAGGGTGGGTGCGGTAGATTGCTCGATTAGGTGCAGGATTACTTCCGTGTCCGTAGTGGAGCTGAATTCAACGCCCTCCTCCGCCAGTTGCTGGTGGAGGTGGAGGGTATTTACCAGATTGCCATTATGGGCAATGGCGAATGGCCCGCTGCGGTGTTCCCCTATCAGTGGCTGAGCGTTAGCTGCGCTGGTGGTACCGGTGGTTGAATAGCGGACATGCCCGAGGGCCGCCTGTCCCTGCAACCGCTCGATTGTCTCTTCATCAAATACTGTCGCGACCAGTCCCACGCCGGTGTGATGTTCTATTTTACCGTACTGGCCTACCGCAATGCCTGCACTTTCCTGCCCCCGGTGCTGCAGAGCGTACAGACCAAAATAACAAAGGCGAGCAACATCGTAGGCAGGAGCATACACCCCGAAAACCCCGCACTTCTCACGCCAGTCTGTCTGTGCCA
This sequence comes from Candidatus Zipacnadia bacterium, assembly GCA_029821415.1. Lineage (GTDB taxonomy): Bacteria > Armatimonadota > Zipacnadia > Zipacnadales > Zipacnadaceae > JALGTD01. The sequence continues at coordinate 1,530 of JALGTJ010000008.1, read as the reverse complement.
GCAGGCACTGCTGTACTTGCTTCTCGGGAGCTGATGCTGTGGTGCCTTCCATTCTGTCATTCCACCTTACAGTTGGTCAACTGTGCTGGGCGGATGTTTGTATCTGTTATTGACTGTTGTGGATGGTTTGCTTGACGCGAGCTGCCTTTTGCTCAGTTGAACTGTGCATCTGCTCTTTGAGGCCATGTAGTCTTTCGGCTAGTTGAGTATCGCCCAGGGCCAGGATTTGCGCCGCCAGTAGACCGGCATTTTGGGCAGTGTCAACTCCCACGGTTGCCACGGGCACACCGGGGGGCATCTGTACGATAGAATACAGTGCGTCCAACCCACCAATTGGAGAGCTGGATATAGGGACACCAATCACGGGCAAGATCGTATAAGCCGCTATCATACCGGGGAGATGGGCGGCCCAGCCGGCTGCGGCAATAATCACCTTGATACCTCGCTGCTGGGCTGTCTGGGCATATTCTGCCGCCCGCTGGGGGCTGCGGTGAGCAGAAGCGACCGTTATCTCAAAGGTGATCTTGAGCTGCTGTAGTATCTCCAAAGCCGGGCGCATGATCTCCAGGTCCGAGTCACTGCCCATTACGATGCCAACCTGTGCCGATTTGTTAGCCACTGTGCTCGGCCTCCACTGCTCGTTGTGCGATGTCGGTGCGGTAGTACTTATTATCAAAGTCAATCAGCTCAACCGCCTGATAAGCCCGGCTGCAGGCTGTGGCAAAGCTATTGCCGAGAGCGGTAACTCCCAGCACCCGCCCGCCGCTGGTGACTAATTGTCCGTCTTGGCGGGCTGTGCCGGCGTGGAATACTATAACACCTTCTCGACCTGCTACCTGGGATAGTCCGTTGATAGGCTTGCCGGTTTCATAGCTGCGTGGATAACCTGAGGCCAGCACGACACATACGCAGCGATCCTCGCTCCAGTGGACGTCAATCTCATTGAGCCGGCCCTCGACGGTGGCTTGCAGTATCGTGAACAAGTCGCCGTCAAGTATTGAGAATGTAATCAAATACCTCATTGTCTACAGCAGGAACCGGCGAGTAACAGCCCATTCCGCCAGTATTGGGACCGACATCACCTTCACCGATGCGTTTGTAGTCCTGGGACGGCACCATCGGTACGACAGTTTCTCCGTCAGTAAATACCTTTATTGAGCATTCCTGGCCAATGAGACACTCTTCAACAATCACCGTCTGGCCGGCACTGCCGTAGCCTCCCTGCTCCAGGCACAAGTCAATGTGGGCTTCGGCCTCGGTTACAGTCGTCGCCACTTTCACGCCCTTGCCGGCGGCCAGGCCGTCGGCTTTCACAACAATAGGTGCGCCCTGCCGGCGCACATAAGCTTTCGCCTCTGCTGCATCTGTGAAGACTTCAAACCGGATATGATCAATGTCGTACTTGCGTAGCAACTGGCGGGTAAACGATTTGCTACCCTCCAGGCGGGCGGCTGACCGGCTGGGCCCATATATGGCCAGACCGCGTTCGGCAAATAGATCGGCAATGCCGGCAACCAGCGGGGCTTCCGG
>JALGTJ010000252.1 GCA_029821415.1 Candidatus Zipacnadia bacterium | reverse complement strand
GTAGAGTTGAGTGGGTCAACGGCAGGATATATTGCCTGCTCAAAAAGCTCCCGTGAGAGCGTAACACTGGCATCCAGATGGGCGAAAGTTGTTGCCGGAGCCGGGTCGGTGTAGTCATCGGCAGGCACGTAGATCGCCTGTACGGAAGTTATTGCCCCATCGTAGGTGGAGGTAATCCGCTCCTGTAGCGCTCCCATCTCGGTAGCCAGGGTAGGCTGATACCCGACCGCCGAAGGCATCCGTCCCAGCAAAGCCGAGACCTCCTGTCCCGCCTGGACAAATCGGAAAATATTGTCAATGAAGAGCAGGACATCCTGCCCCCGCTGATCACGGAACCACTCCGCGATGGTCAATGCACTAAGTCCCACGCGCAGGCGGGCGCCAGGCGGTTCGTTCATCTGCCCAAAGACCAGACAAGTTCGATCAATGACGCCGCTCTCCTGCATCTCCAGCCACAGGTCGTTGCCTTCGCGAGTGCGCTCACCCACGCCAGCAAACACCGAGACGCCCCGGTGTTCGTAGCCGACGTTGCGGATAAGCTCCATTATTAACACAGTCTTACCCACACCAGCGCCCCCAAATAGGCCGATTTTGCCTCCCCGGGGGAAGGGCGCCAGCAGGTCAATGGCCTTGATCCCAGTTTCAAACTGCTCCTCGGCAACGCTCTGTTCGTCGAATTCGGGTGGCTCCCGATGAATCGGCCAGCGGTCACTGTCTACCGGGGGCTTCCCGTCAATGGGATTGCCCAGGACGTCAAACATCCGCCCTAAAACTTCCTCACCCACGGGTACAGAGATGGGGCTGCCGCTGTCTTCAACATCCATCCCCCGCACCAAGCCATCAGTGGTGTCCATTGCCACGCACCGAACAATATCATCACCCAGATGCTGGGCGACTTCAACGACCAGATTGATATTCTGCTGCGTATCAACGATACGCAATGCATTGAGCAAATCAGGTAATTTCTCACGCGGGAAGCGTACGTCCACGACTGGCCCGCGGACTTCTACTACTTTTCCGTTTGCCATCTATATCATTCGTCCCTCAAATGGTCTGCCGCTTATTGGTCAAGACCGTAGGGCTCGCGCCCCAGTCACTACGTCCAGTAGCTCAGCGGTGATTTCTTCCTGGCGGGCCCGATTGAGACTGCGAGTGAGACCAATGATCATCTCATCAGCATTGTCTGTAGCAGCGGTCATCGCGGTCATCCGCGCTGCCTGGTCGGCTGCCTGGGTCGTCAGCAGTATCTGAGCAATCTCGACCTCTAAGGCCCGGGGCAGTAGCTCTGCCAATAGTTGGGCAGCCGGCGGTTCAAAGATATATTCGACCGGCGCTCCAGCGGCATCGGCGACGGCTTCCGCAAAGGCCTGTGGGGACAGCGGCAGGAGCTGCTCGCTGACTGTCGGGTGCTTGACGAGTGAGTCAAACCGGGCATAGACCGCCTGTACCAAGTCTACATGGCCGCTTTCATACCACGAGCGCACCTGGCCAGTGATCTGTTCAATTGTAGGATCATCAGCCTGCTCCACCGCTGGATGACGGCTTACGACATCAAACCCATGACGGTCGGCATACCGCTGCATACGCCTGCCTACCACAATAACTTCGACTGGCACTGATTGCGCGGCAATGAATTCGACTGCCCGCTCTTCTATCTGCCGATTGAACGCGCCACACAGGCCCCGGTCCCCCCCAACGACAAGCACGCCCACGCGCCGGACTTCGCGCTCCTGCAGATAGGGGTGAGCCACGTCTATGCTTGCCTGGGCCACATCGGCCAGCAGGCGACGCAGCTCCTCCTGGTAGCGTCGGCTGTTCTCAACTGTGCGCTGAATGCGCCTTAGCTTGGCCGTAGCCACCATCTTCATCGCCCGGGTGATCTGACGAATGTGTTGGATACCCTTGATTTTTCGACGCAATTCACGAAGGTTAGCTGCCATTAGTTATCCCACTTACTGCCAGGCACCAATCTGTTTATTCACTCGCTTCGGACTGGTGTTCTGATTTAAATCTTTCAATAGCCTTGGTCAGCGCCTCGGCTATTGACTTTTCAAGTTGCTGCTTGTTGTGTAGCTCTTCGATAATTCCGGGATATTGTTTGTGAATGAACTCAAGCAGCTCGTTCTCGAGTTGGCCAACAGCGTCTGTCGGGACCCCGTCCCAATGACCGTCAGTGCCAGCAAGGATGGCGATAACTTGATCTTCAACGGCCATAGGAACGTACTGGGGCTGCTTGAGCACCTCAACCATACGCTGGCCACGCCGCAGAATTTGCTGAGTATGGGCATCAAGCTCTTC
>JALGTJ010000251.1 GCA_029821415.1 Candidatus Zipacnadia bacterium | reverse complement strand
GCCCACCGCGCCGGCTCTGGTGGGCGAGGGAAGTGGGGTGTACCCGCTCGAGAAGCTGGAGTGGTCGCTCTTTAATCGATTTAGTTACAAGGAGACGGGCGTCATCCACGCAGGCTACAACCTGTACTGGAACGCAGAGCCCGGCTACCTGCGCAACTATGAGGGTGGCCAGTACGATGTGTACGCCGACCCGCTCTTTGTGGATCCGGCGAAGGGCGATTACAGGCTGCGCCCAGGAAGCCCTGCATTGCGCGCGGGACGCTCCCTGGGTGTGGGGCACGACTTTGCTGGCCGGCCTCGGCCGGTTGATGCCCCTGACCTGGGAGCCTTCCAGTCCGATAACCCCGGGGAATAGTGCGGCTCGGCATTCGCGCTTGCACCATGAGCATAAGTAGCAACTGATCACAACTTTGAAGAACTCTCACCAATGGATCACTGGCAAAACGAGGGACGTTGGTTTGAGCGAAGTAATATTCAGCACACAATTCAAGCACAGAGCATGGATGATGGCGGGTCTGCTGCTATTGGCCGCCGGGACGGTGCCGTTTGCAGCAGGTTTGGTGATAATTACCTATCTGCTACCCAACTCCACCACCACCAGCGCTGGGCTGGTTACCGCTCTATCCCTGGTCGTGGGATTACTGCTGCCATGGGTGAGTTACCAGCGACTGGCACTGTTTGGTAATGGCTACTTGCGCCGCAGCCTGGCCCGAAAGTGGGAGCAAGCCGGCCACTTGCCGCCAGCAACGACATTTGTCGGGTTTTCTCCGGGCAGCGACCTGCGCATGTGGGAGGGGGAGACCGACCGGGATGTCGGATTTCTGGAACTGGCAGCGGGCGCGCTGATCTATCGCGGAGATAGCTTCTCGTGGAGCCTGCGGCGCGAGAATATTAACTCAATTGACCTGCTGGAGGAGCCGGGCGCACCCCCGCGGATAGTTGTTCATTGGCATATACCCGGCCAGCCGGGCCGTGCCTTCACACTGGCCTCGCGGGAGGCCAACACACTCGGTGGCATGCGCGACGCCACGCAGGCTCTCTACCGGACACTGACGCAGTGGCACGCCGCTACCCCATCGGCTGACTCAGTTCCTCCCCTAGGCTCACCACCTACTGCCTTAGCGGGCAGCATCCCGATCGAAAAGCTGCCAGCGGGTGCCTGCCTAAGCATCCTTTCGGTGGCGGTGATTACGGTGCTGGCCGTCTGGTACGCTGCCGAGCAGTTCATTGGCCAGGGGTTCTATTACCACGCCGTGCTCTGGTCAGGACTTATCGTAGTTGCTGCGATGATATTTCTCTCATATTTCTTGAGCTATCTGCAAGCGGCCGAAGCTCGCACTTCTTCACCCAATACGATTTAGGTGATGCTGGGCCAGCGGCACCGCGAACAGCAGGAGGGCGCATCGTGAATAATCGCAGACTATACCGGCGAAGCTGGATGTTAATCGCTATCCTAAGCACATTAGTCGCAGCGTGTGGATGCCAAACCCGGCTGATTAGCAAGAGTCAGGAAATCCAACTGGGGCGGGATGCCGGCGACGACTTTGAGCGCAAGTACGGGCGAGACCGGGACCCCAATCGGAACGCTCTGGTCAAAGCCATCGGTGCCAACATTGAGCGAGTTGCTGAGCCACCTGACTATCCCTATGATTACCGGATAATTGCGAGCAACCAGCCCAACGCTGTGGCCTTCCCCGGAGGGCGAATCTACATATTCCGCGGGATGCTCACCAGGCTCGACGGAAACCGCGACAAGATCGCGTGGGTTCTGGGGCATGAAACGACTCACGTCTCCCGTCAGCATGCCGTACGCCGCATTGAACGACAACTCGGCTATGAGGCCATCATCGCCCTGATATTCAGAAAGGAGAACGCCGCACGTATCGCGGGGGCGGTCGGCAGCCTGGTGTTGCTTGACTACGGGCGCGACAACGAGTTCGAAGCCGACCGCATGGGCATGCTCTATGCCCACAATGCCGGCTATGATCCGACCGCGGCAATTGCCGTGCTAAAGCTATTTCAGAAGATTCAGGGAAGTGAGCCTAACGATTTTGAGATAATGTTTGCCACCCACCCCGGCAACCAGGACCGCATCAACCACGCCCGGGATTACATTGAGAAGATGGGCTGGAGGGGAGCAAGGATAAATATACAAAGTCACAGCGTGAAAGCCGCTCTTACCAGGAGGATAACCTTCCCACAGACAACTATGGCTGACAAAGCTGGCATACTCCAACTGGTCCCACGGGGCGATGCAGATGCCGCCGATCAGGTGCGTACTCTGGTTGAGGGGCTGGATCGCCGCCGCTATCAGCCGCTGGTAGCGGGACAACTGACGCCGCAGATGCGCGAGCGGCTCTCCCGCCAGAACATAGCTTGGGTGAATTTGGCCATTCCCCAAGCATTCTCACTGCAGGCATATCTATCTGCGGCCGGGCAACTGCGCCGGCTCGTCCCGGCTCGCGACGTAGCGCTGGTTCACTGCCACAATATGGAGGCTACAGCGGTGGCTGGGATAGCTATGCGAGGTTGGCAGGTAGACAGTCGGGTGCCCCTCGTCTGCAGTCTCCACGCCCCCCACGAGGACTTATCAGCCATTTATCGGGGTTGGCGACGGCGACTCGGCGTACGCTGGCTGCTGAGCCGCTGCGATGCGATAGTTGTCCCCTCGCACCACGACCGCGAACAAGCGGCCCGACTACTCCCCCACCTCCACTCGCGGCTGCATGTGGTCTATCCCGGCCTGGAGCGCGATGCCGCAATCGTCGGCCTGCTCAGCCACCTGGAACAACGTCGGGGCATCGAAAGCTTCTTAGAGGCTGCGGCTGTCATCAATGAGGAGCTGCCCAACGTTGAGTTTGCCATAATCGGAGAGGGCCCTGACCGCCGGCAGCTCGAGGAGATAGCTCACAAGCTGGGGCTTACCGGCAGTTGTATCTTTCTGGGCAGCCGCCGGGATGTCCGCGAAGTGATTGCGGCACTCAACATAATTGTACTGCTCAGTGACGCCAACAGGGCGGCGCTGCGCGGCTTGCAGGCACTCGCCGCCGGCCTGCGAGTGATTGCGGCACCAACGCCAGCACTGCGCGAAATCCTCGGCCCAATGCCAGGCGTTGAGCTGGTAGAGATAGCCGACACCACTCACTTGGCGAAAGCCATCCGTTACCAGTTACACATCACCCCACAGCTAACAGACTCTGACCTGACGTTGGAAGAAAGGCGTAGTATCACCTACAGCGATTTTCTCGTCTCGCAGACAGCCTACGACCTGGAGGAGCCGTGGACCACAGGCACACTTACCGCGGCCGACGATAATCCCATTGCCCAGATGCTGGGGGAGCGCTTCGGCCCGGAACGGCTGGTCGCCCAAATAGAATCCATTTATAATCACCTCGGAGTCTAAACTCTTTCCGGCCAACGCCCGAAAAAGTCCACAGAAATAGTGAACTTTTTGGAGCGGATTGCGTCTATATGTATGCAGAACCCTTAGCCGATTGCACTCAACAATCACCAATGTACCTATCTAAAGGTACTAAAAAAGGAGGGATGAAAGAATGTCTCTGATTCGATGGCGACAGACCCGACCGTTCGATCTATTGGATGAGGTAGAAAGGACCATGGCACAGCTTCTGCCGCGGCGCTGGTGGCCAGAAGGTGAGGAGTATGAACTCGT
>JALGTJ010000250.1 GCA_029821415.1 Candidatus Zipacnadia bacterium | reverse complement strand
TAACTGCCGAGACCATCGAGCAGGCCATCGAACGGGCGGGCACCAAGCTGCCCAATCGCGGCTTTGAGGCGGCTCTCACTGCCATCGAGCAGGTAAACGTCCTCAGATCCATACCCGACTAAAGAGGTGTTGTGATGGCGCGCGGCAAAGGTCTAAGCATGTTGGCTGTGGTTGTGATAGCGTTGCTCTCGGGCATAGCCGGTGGCAGCATTGCAACGTATGTGGTTATGAACAGCACGACACAGGGAACCTTGCCTAGTCCACAACCGACATCTCCGCAGCCGCAGCCTGTCAAGGTAATTTCCGAAGACGATGCTGTGATTCAGGCACAGCCTGTCAAGGTAATTTCCGAAGACGATGCTGTGATTCAGGCAGCCCAGAAGGTCAGCCACGGCGTCGTCAAGATCATCTCCACCCGCCTGGTTGAGCCCCCTGGCTTCTTTTTTCGCCTACCTCCCTATGAGGAAACAGGCGTAGGCTCAGGTTTCGTCTTCGAATATGGCGGGAAGAAGTTGATCCTGACTAACACCCACGTTATCGGCGGGGCGGATCGCCTGGTTGTCAAGACGGTGGACGGCGATCAGTTCGAGGCCAAAAAGTTAGGGGCTGATCCTGCCAACGATATTGCAGTAATCGAGCCGGTTGATGCGCCCAGAACGCTCGTAGCCTTGCCACTGGGCAATTCAGCCGAGGTGCGTGTTGGGCAGAAAGTTATCGCTGTGGGCAATCCCTTTGATTTTGAGAATACTGTCACCGCTGGTATTGTCAGTGCCAAAGGCCCTCGCGAGATACGTGACAAAAAGCGCGAGGTCATTCAGACCGATGCAGCCATCAACACCGGTAACAGTGGCGGGCCGCTGGTAGACTTGGGGGGCAACGTTATCGGCATTAACTTCGCCATTTTCAGCCCGACCAAGACCAACCTCGGCATCGGCTTTGCCATTCCCATAAACCAGGCCAAGGAAATGATGTACTTTCTGGTAAATCGCGGCCCCTGGGTGGGCCTGCTCAATGTACTGAAGAACAGCCAAGGCCTGGCTCGGTATCTCCAACTGCAGACCGACAAGGGTTTGGTCGTGATAGCCGTGGCCGACGGCAGCCCCGTTGCCAGAGCTGGAATTGAGCCGGGTGATGTGATTTTGCAGATTGATGGTCAGACCGTAACCGACCCAGACGAACTTCAGAAGCGGATTCGCAGCCACAAGATTGGCGACATCATAGAACTAACCGTGCAAAGAGGCGGTCAGTTGCAGCAAATTCAGGTCAAAGCCGGCACAATCCCCAAGGGATACTACTAAACTCGCACTTTTTTTCCGCTTCATTATTGTTGTGTGTGCCAGGAGGCGTCAATCAATGCAGTATCGCGAATATGGCAACACCGGCAAAATGATAACGGCGTTGGGCTTTGGTGCCATGCGGCTGCCCGACGACGAGGACTACGCCGTGGAAGTTATGCAACATTACCTCGACCTGGGCGGCAACCTGATTGACACTGCCCGCGCCTATGGCAACAGCGAGAAACTCGTCGGACGTGCCATTAAAGGCCGCCGCGACCAGCTCTACCTATCCACCAAGAATCATTCCATGGGACAAAAAGAGTACACTCCTGATCTGTGGAAGCAGTATATGGAGCAAAGCTTTGAGACTCTGGGAGTGGACCGGATAGACTTCTATCATGCCCACAGTGTCACCTGGGAGCAAATTTCGGGCCCCTTCCAGGAGCCGGGTGGCCCCCTGGAGATCTGTCAGCAAGCGCTGGACGAGGGAATAATTAGCCACCTGTGCTTCTCGTCCCACGATAGCCCAGAGAATATCATAAAGATTATTGATACGGGCTTCTTTGACGGAATGATCGTGCAGTACAATATACTGGACAATCTTCAGGCCTTCGGCAGCCATGGGCACAGTACCGGCACCAGCAACGAGCCAGCCATCGCCCACGCTCACGAAAAGGGCATGGGCGTCTTGATAATGGGCCCAGTGGCTGGTGGCCGCCTGCTGATGGGCGACCCCAAACAGCTCAAGAAAATGCTCACCAAAACCACCACCACCATACCGGATCTGGCCATCCGCTACGTGCTGGCCAATCCTGCAGTCACCGCCGCGCTCTCCGGAATGAATACAGTTAAGATGGTGGATGAGAATGTCGCTTCCGCCAGTCACGAAGAGCCGCTCAGCGAAGCCGAATACCAAGACATCAATGCAATGATCCAGCGCTATGAGAAGCTGGCTGAACTATACTGCTCCGGCTGTGAGTACTGCCTGCCCTGTCCCCAGGGAATCAACATCCCCAGGATATTTGAGGCGATGAACTATCATCGTGTCTGGGGACTCACTCAACACGCCCGCAGTATTTATCAGGGCATTGAACCTAACGCGGAGGCATGCGTTGAATGTGGGCAGTGCGAGGAGAAATGTCCCCAAAACATCCCTATTATCCAGCGGCTGAAAGAGAGCCACACCGCACTCACCGAATAGTGCAGCAGCCAGGATAATTGTGTGCTCCGACGTAGGCTGCAGTCCAGGAGGTTGTAGTTTATGCAGTACCGCGAGTATGGCAACACCGGTAAGATGGTATCGGCACTAGGGTATGGCGCTATGCGCCTGCCCTTTGATGACCCAGAAGAATCCGTAGCTCTGTTAAGGCTAGGCATGGATCTCGGCAT
>JALGTJ010000249.1 GCA_029821415.1 Candidatus Zipacnadia bacterium | reverse complement strand
CCGGTAATATTATGGAGATAGCTGCAGATGATGCTCTCAAGTAGACGCATATATTTGAAGATGATGCCGCCTGAGGATGCCCGCAGAATCCTACTGCAGCGGGCGAGTACATCCCCAGAGCTGCCGGTAGAAGAAGTGGAAACTACTCAGGCACTGGAGCGAGTTACCGCCGCTCCAATCTACGCCCGCGCCTCGTCTCCCAGCTTTGCTGCTGCGGCAATGGACGGATATGCAGTACGCTCCCAACTAACCTTTGGCGCTTCAGAGGCTCAGCCAGTCACACTGGAGGTCCCCGCCCAGGCTGAGCCAATCAACACGGGCGACCCTGTCCCTCCTGACAAAGATGCCGTATACAAAATTGAAGAGGTCCACCAGCAGGCAGACACAATAGAGGTGATGGCACCTGCCTTCCCCGCACAGCACATTCGGCTGGTCGGCGAAGAGGTGACGGCGGGAGACCTGCTGATGACTGCCGGTGAAAAGCTGCAACCGCGACACATCGGCCGGCTACTGGCCGCCCAGGTGTGGACGGTACCAGTCAGGCGCAAGCCGACAGTCACCGTCATTCCCACCGGAGCCGAATGTCTTCCGGTAGGGCAACCTCCGGGCAAGGGCCAGTTCGTCGAGTACAATGGGCCAATGATAGCGGCGGCGCTGAGCCAGTGGGGCTGCACCCCTCAACTGCAGCAGCCGGTTCCCGACAAGGAAACTGCTCTGGTTCAGGCTATTAGTCAAGCTGTTGCAGATAGTGATGTAGTGCTGATAATAGCTGGCTCATCGGCGGGCAGCCGTGATTTTGTGCCTAATACCATTGCCCAATTGGGTGGGTAAGCCTCTGGCACTCGGCTGGATAGATGACACGCCCGTCATTGGCCTACCCGGCTACTCGGTGGCCGCCTGGATGTGCCTGCACAATTTTGTCAAACCACTCATCCGGCGCAGGCTTGGCCTTGCTAAAGAGAAGCGCCACGAACTACGCGCCCGGCTGCAACGAAAACTGCCTTCAACCGCCGGCACCGAAGAAACGTTGCGGGTGGTGCTGTGCGATGATGGCCAACAGCGAACTGTGGTACCCTTGGCTCGCGGCAGTAGCTCAATCAGTTCCCTGGCGCAGGCCCACGGGCTGCTAACTATCGCTCAAGAACAGGAAGGGCTGGAGACCGGCACCGAGGTAGCTGTGGAACTGCTGGTCCCTCAGGCAAGGATTGAGCGAAGCATCGTAGCTATCGGTAGCCATGATTTGGCTCTGGCGACGCTAGCCGAGCGACTGGCCGAGCGCTGGCCGCCACTGCATCTGGTCTGCTTGAGTACAGGTAGCACTGAAGGGCTGGCAGCTATAGCGCGCGGCGAGGGGATGGTCGCCGGCACTCACCTGCTGGACCCCGAAACAAAACAATACAATATCAGCTACATTCAGCGGTGGCTGGTGGACCTGCCGCTGGTTATGATAAACCTGAGCTTCCGAGAGGTCGGCTTGCTGGTTAGCCCTGGCAACCCCAAGGGCATAAAGGCTATCCCTGATTTGACGCAAGAAGATGTGACATTTATTAATCGCCAGCCCGGATCCGGCACCCGCGTATTGCTGGACTTCCTGCTTAAGGAGCACAACCTTTCACCGACGGCCGTAGCAGGCTATCAGCGGGAAGCCTACACGCACACCATGGTTGCCGAAGCCATCAGACAGGGCAGTGCCGATGCGGGGCTGGGCATATTAGCAGCAGCCCGTGCCTTCGGACTGGATTTTGTGCCACTTACTGAGGAACAATACGATTTGGTTGTTCCCAAGCGATTCCTGGAACTTTCCCGCATTGAGGCAATGATTGAGACCATCAATGATGCGACGTTCCAGGATACCATTGAGAAGTTGGGAGGCTACTCAACGCGCCAGACCGGGGAGATTGTCTTTGAGCAATGAGGGAATGGCACAGACGGCTATCCGCGTGACTATACTAACCAGCAGCCACTCAGTGGCACAGGCCTCCGGCCTGAAGCGAGCTACAACGCCCGTAGTTACGCAGGCGCTATTTCGTGGGGATCGATGTCCTGAAGCTTGCGTAGTTTCTCTTCTACCTGCGGGGGTATCTGCTTGTCAGGGCGACGTCCGTAGTAATCCTTAATCGCTGCAGCTATGCCCTGCTCGGCCAGCACCGAGCAATGAACTTTTACTGGTGGCAAGCCGCCCAGCTCTTCAATGACAGTCTTATTGCTGACCTCCAGGGCCTCCAGGAGAGTCTTGCCTTTAACAAGTTCAGTCACTACTGAACTGCTAGCGATCGCGGCACCGCAGCCAAAAGTCTTGAACTTGATGTCAGTGATGGTCTCAGTGTCGTCGTCCACCTTGATGGTAATACGCATCAGGTCGCCACAGACCGGATTGCCGACGTCACCGACGCCGTCGGGGTCTTCAATCTCTCCCATATTGCGAGGGTTGCGGAAATGCTCAAGAACTTTCTCAGTATACATCGGCGCCATTGTAGGCCTCTTCCTTCAATCGGGAAATTCATAGAACAGGGTCAAAAACTCTATTAGAGCCGCACTACTTACAACTCATTAGTCAGTTGATGCGCAACATAAGCCAACTGTCGGGCGATACGTAAATAGTAATATAGCAGTTTCGTCGTTAATTGTCCACTATCAGGTGACGTGGGGATCCACAATTTCACAGGCCTTGAGCGGGATTTTCTCTCATTTGGGGGTGCTTGACAGAGCAAGTTTCACGGGCATATAATAAGCACGAACTTCAGCGCAGCCTCCACCGCAAGAGCGGGTGTTTACCAGATTGTTCACCGTACTGGGACGGCAAATTATTGGCTTTCTTGCTTACTTCGGTGAGACCACTGCGTTGCAGTTCGGTATCTGGCGTACGCTCGTCGGCAGGCGGCTGGAGTATCGGACCTCCATGCGGCAGCTATCCGAAATTGGTGTCAACTCCCTGCCGATTGCAGTGGTTACCTTGCTGTTTTCCGGCATGGTCATTGGCTACCATATGTCAGTGCAGGCCAGTAAGTTAGGGGTCAGTGGTGTAGCAGGATGGTTGGTGGCGGAGACAATGTGCCGCGAGCTAGGACCGGTGCTGGTAGCCTTTGTAGTGGCGGCGCGAGCCGGCTCAGCGATGGCGGTTGCGCCGCGCTATTTGGCTTGTCTGGTCATGGTGCCACTGCTGACCCTGATCGGGGATACCGTGGGGGTAACCGGCGGTTATCTTATGGCCGTGATTAGCCCTGCTATCAACCAAACCGTGTACTTTGACAGTATCCCGGGACATCTAGCGACCTGGACTGTGGTGGCAGGAATAATAAAGGCAGCCATCTTTGGAACCATAATCGCGATCGTCGGATGTCACCAGGGGCTAACGACGAAAATGGCCACCGAGGAAGTCGGCCGCGCCACTACTCGCTCAGTCGTATATAGCATTATGCTTATTTATGCAGCCAATCTGATCCTGACGACCGTACTCTATCCAAGCTGAGACGGGCCATGGCCCCAGCCAAGACACCAATAATCCGGGTTCGCGATATAGTCTACTATGCTGAAGAGCCGAGCTTGCTGGGCGGTGCTTATTCCAAGCCGATCTTGGATGGCATAAGTTTTCAGGTCTACCGAGGAGAAGTCTTCGGCATAATGGGGATGTCCGGGGCAGGCAAGACCTCCATATTGCGTCTGCTAATGGGCCTGGTGTCGCCCGCCAGCGGCGATATTGAAGTGCTGGGGCGGTCAATCGTGGGTATGTCCGAGTCACAGTTGAACGAAGTGCGCATGCAGATGGGGATGTGCTTTCAGTACGCCGCACTGCTGGACTCGCTGACAGTGGGCGAAAACGTGGCCTTCACCCTGCGCCGACATACCAACCTATCCGATGATGAAATCAAGAGGAAAGTCGCCGAGTATCTGGAAATAGTAGGCATGACCGGCCAGGAAGAAAAGATGCCAGCCGAGTTATCCGGAGGTATGAAGAAGCGGGTGGGTATCGCTCGGGCCCTGGCCATCAACCCGCAAATAATGCTCTACGACGAGCCTAGTGCCGGGCTGGACCCCATTATGGCCTCGGTGATAGATGAGCTGATTGTGAAGCTGCGTAAAGAGTTCCAAATGACATCAGTAGTGGTTACCCATGAAGTTGACGAACTGTTTGCCATAGCGGACCGGATAATGATGATCTACCAGGGCGAGGTGATCGCTTGCGATAGACCGGCGGCACTTCGCGAGAGCGACAACGCTTACGTACAACAGTTCATACGAGGCCAGGCCGAAGGCCCCATTGCCGTCTGACATGATTACCACAACTCATTGACTTGCGCCAAAAGGCCAAGTACCTGGCAACCTGGAGAAGAGCGCTTATGGCGCCGGAAGCGAAGGTTGGAGCTTTGTTCCTGTTAGCTGTGCTGCTCATTGCTGGGATAGTCATTTTCTTGGGTCAGTACGCAGTGGGCATAGGACAGTACCCGTTGGTAGTCCACTTTGCTGATGTCAAAGGGCTTGCTGCCGGGGCCGAAGTACGTCTGGCCGGCGTGAAGATTGGCAAGGTTACCGCGGTCGGACTGGAGCGGTACGAGGACTATCCCGACCGGCCGGTTGCTGTTCATATAATGATTGACCAGCAGGTAACGTTGTACGATACCGACGAGTTCATAATAGAACTGTCTGGCGTCATCGGCGAGCAATATCTGAATGTGAACCGGCTCAGTGCTGAGCAGATTGCCCAGAAGTATGGAGAGGGTCATCACTCCAGAGCACTGGGCGCTGGTGAGCATCGGCCCGGCAAAGGCGTAATCGGCTTTGGCGAGGTGGCCAGTAAAACCCAGCAGCTTCTGGAGCAGGCTGACCAGACTCTCAAGCAAATCCAAAATACCTTCGCAGACACCTACACGCGCAAGCAGGTGCGCACAATCCTTCAGAACATAAATAAGGCCACGGCCCAGACCAATCTGATTGCTGAGCAGGTCTTGCACCTTGCTGAGGTACTGACCAAAACGGCGGAAACCGGCCAACCGCAGGTGACAATGACGCTGGACACCATCGCACAGACTGCACAAAATCTCCGCAAGTCTTCTCAGCAAATACAAGGAATGATAACTGCCTTGACGAAGGGGCCAATTCCCAAGCAGATTGCGCTAACGACAGCCAACATTCACGCCGCCAGCAAGGATATCAAAGCCACCACCGAACTGGTTCGCGAGAGCGTGGAGGGTCCGGCGGGCGCTTCCCGCATTAGCGAGCTGCTGGAGAGCTTGACTGCGATCTGAAGGCGACGCTGGCCAACCTGCGGACAACCTCTGAGAGTCTTAAAGCGATCAGCGGTGCAGCCGAGGAGTTCTTGCTCGACGAAGAGACAATGGAGAATATCGAGACCAGCGTGCGCAACATTCGGGAGCTCTCAGAAGAGGGTGCAAAGACAGCGCGAGCAGCTCAGGGAGTGTTGCAGCGGGTGGATAATACTATGGACAAACTGGGTAGCATGGCTCGGCCTTTCCAGCCACCCCACGCCACTGCATACTGGAGCCTGGAAGGCACCGAGGATCGCGGCCTGCGCGCTGACTTGAATCTGCGCCTGCGCTATGGCGACAACTCTCTTGACTACTGGCGACTGGGCCTCCGCGATCTGGGTGGCCACGAGACGTTAAATCTGCAAAAATCGGTACCTTTGAGCCGCCGGCTATGGGGCGAAGTGGGCCTGCTAGAGTCGGAAATTGCAGCCGGCCTTAACTATCGGATGACGCCGGAACTCAGATGGGAATTAGAGGCATACGATCCCGATGACATCAATATAGACCTACGCGGTATCTACCAAGCGTATCCCGACTGGTATTTTACCTTTGGGATAGCCGATTCGTTTGACAGAAATCAGCCGTTTGTCGGCTTGGAGTATCGTACCAACCTGACATCACAGTCACACAGCGAGGAGTAGAGATGGAAGTAATATTGCTTGACGACATTACCAATCTAGGTCACGAAGGAGACGTAGTCCGGGTAGCCGACGGGTATGCCCGCAATTATCTAATCCCCCAAAAGTTGGTTATAGAGGCTACAGACCAAAACCTCAAGCAACTTGAACAGCGC
>JALGTJ010000248.1 GCA_029821415.1 Candidatus Zipacnadia bacterium | reverse complement strand
CAGCCATTTTGCCGTAGCCGCAGCCCGCTTGGCGGTGGCCGACGCCGGCCTGGACTTCAATGACAGCTTCGATCCCTACCAGGCCGGGGCTGTCTTTGGCACCAGTCTGGCCGGTAACGGCAACGTCGCCGACGAGATGTACAAGGAATTCGCTACCGCCGGGCCAGCCGGAATAGAGGTCAGCACCGCCACTCAACTGGCGGCTCATGCCGCCACCAGCCATGTATTCATCGAACTGGGCATCAAAGGGCCAAACAGTACCGTGGCACCGGGCTGTGTAGCAGGCTTGGAGGCTATCAATAGTGCCGCAAATATCCTGCGGTCTGGCCAGCAGGCCCAGGTAATGATTGCAGGCGGCACTGAGGCGTGTGTGAGCACAGTCGGTATGACTTTGTTGTGCAAGCAACGCGTGTTGACCCATCACAATAGCTCGCCCCAGGCAGCTTCCCGGCCCTACGACTATACCCGTGATGGCTTGGTGCTTAGCGAAGGGGCGGGCGCTGTTGTGCTGGAGACGGCCGAGCATGCTCTGCAGCGCGGTGCTATTATCTATGCGGAGGTGCTGGGCTACGGCTCGGCTACCGAAGCTCAGCACCTGATTGCCGCCGATCCCAGCGGCCACGAGCTCGCTCATGCCTTTCGCACAGCCTTGCTGAACAGTAAGCTACCCAGTTCCAGTGTTGATTACGTCTGCGCTCACGGCATCGGTAATCGTCAGTACGACATTGCCGAAACGCGAGCTTTCAAGATGGTTATGGGCGACCGCGCCTATAATGTGCCCATAAGCTCCATCAAGTCATCCACTGGCCAGTCATTTGCCGCCGGAGGCCTCTGGCAACTGGTTAGTTCCTGTATAAGTTTGCAGACCCAAATGCTACCTCCGACCATCAATTACCGGGTGCCGGACCCCGAGTGTGACTTGGACTATGTTCCCAACGTAGCCCGTCGCGCCCGAGTTAATACCATAATGCTCAATTCCCACAGCTTTGGCGGCACTCATGCCGTCCTAATAGTCCGCAGATTCAACAAACACCCGTAGAGCTGGGGCTGGCTGAGATGGCCGTGGCAAATCTCATCACATTAGCAACCGTATCAGTGGCCAGCATCGTTATGGCCATAGCCGTATATCGTAGGGCGCCGGATCGGGTGTGGAATCGCTTGTACGCCGTCCATGCTCTGGCGGTTGCTGGCTGGGCATTGTGCAACTATTTCATCCAATGGGCCGCTTCGCCTGCGCAGGCTACCTTCTGGATTCGAGCTACTCACCCTGTGGTCGCGGTAGTAATCTGTACCTGCCTTGATTTTGCCTGGGTTTTCCCTGATCGCATTCGGTATGTAGCCTGGCCACAGCGTGCAATACTCTATGGAACAGGCCTGCTCTTCGCTACACTCGGGTTTTCTCCTGATCTGCTAATTTCCGTTGAATTGGCTCACGGCACTGTCCTGGTCCAATACGGTCCCTCCTTTGTAGTCTTTGGGCTGTTTACCGTCACATTCTTGGGATGGGCCGATTATGTAATGTACCGAAAAACGCGGCGGCTAAGAGGCCTGCAGCGGGTCCAGGTAAGCTACGTACTTATGGGACTGCTGCTTAGCCAGGCCATTGCCTTAGTTACCATGGTATTACTGCCCTTGTTCTGGGGCAACGCCTACTACAGCCGCTGGGGCTCAGCCGGATATATATTCACTATCGGGGCGATGGCCTACGTTCTGGTTAAGAAGCATATCGCTGGGCCACAGGTTGCCTTGCGACGCTTAGTCACCTTGTTGTTTGTTGTCGTCCCAATTTTGGCCGTTGCCTTTATCGTACTGACCCTTTCCGAATTCTTCATGGGAACTCAGTACCGGTATATGGTTCTATCCTATATGCTTATCGGCCTATTCATGGGCTTCGTGACCTTTCCGCTACACACCTATGTCTGCAAGCTCCTTAGCCATTCAGGTACCAGAGCCGAGGAACCGCAAGACGCTGTCGACCTTACCACCGAAGCAATTCTTCGCACCCTTGACACTGATGAACTGCTGGAGCGATCTGCCGAGGCGATATCTGAGATGCTGCAACCGGATCGAGTCGCTATCTTCCTGCAGGATGAGGACACAGAGGATTACCTATGCCGAGCCAGCAGATCAGCCCAGGACAGTCAAGGCCTTCCAGCAAATCATGACTTCCTGCCGCAGCGGCATATGATCATCAGAGCTGCTGCCCACTCCCGCGATATCATCAACCGCGATGAAATATTCCGATTCCGCAGCCTTGAGGTGGCTAAGCCATTGGCAGATTCTTTGAATTCCATTGGCGCTCAGATGGTGGCACCACTACGCTGGGAAGATAAACTGATCGGTTTAATATTGGTAGGCCCCAACAGGACAGGGGGAATGTATCAGCACGAGCAAATTGAGCAATTGCGGAGCATGATACCGTTGATCTCGTTGGCCTTGCAAAATGCTAAACTCTACGCAGAAATGGCCAGTACCAAAGAATATATTGAAGCGATTCTGCGCGAGATGGATAGCGGAGTAATTGCCGTGGACGGCAACGGACGCATCTTCCTGTACAACCGAGCTGCAGAACGGATGATCGGCATAAGCCGGGAGACCGTAATAGGCCAGGACCTAGAAGTACTGCCTACCAGCATTGCCCAAGGCCTCCGGGCAGCCGCGGAGTACAAA
>JALGTJ010000247.1 GCA_029821415.1 Candidatus Zipacnadia bacterium | reverse complement strand
ATCGCCGAGAACCTGCAGAAAAACGGCGGCGCGGTGCCAGGGATTCGGCCCGGCGAGAAGACCCGGGACTATCTGGACAAGATTCTGTACCGCATTACTCTAGCTGGGGCGATCTTCCTGGGTGTTGTCGCAATCATGCAGTACTATGTTGGGCCAATAACCGGTGTGCAAAGCTTCACCCTGGTCGGCGGCACCTCGCTGTTGATTATTGTCGGGGTAGCTCTCGATACGATGCAGCAGGTGGAGGCGCAACTGTTGATGCGCCACTACCGCGGGTTCTTGCACGCCTAGTTGGCAGTGCCTACAATTGGGCGGCTTTGAGCTGAGTTGCAAAGGACAACTGGTCAATGGCACAGCGAGATTTGATACTACTGGGGCCGCCGGGGGCCGGCAAGGGCACCCATGCGGAGTATTTGAAAGAGCATATGAGCTATACGCATCTGTCCACCGGGAATCTGTTGCGGGCGGCAGTAGCCAGGGCCAGTGACTTGGGCAAGCAGGCGCAGGGCTACATGGAGGCAGGTGAGCTGGTGCCCGATGATCTTGTCATTGATCTGGTTGGCGAGCGGATGGAGCAGCTCGGTTGCGGGGAGCACTTCTTGCTTGATGGCTTTCCGCGTACGACGGGTCAGGCAGAAGCGCTGAGTGAAATGCTTGAGGAACTAAGCCGAGAGCAGCCGTTGGTGATCAACTTGGCGGTCAGTGACGCGGAGGTGGTGCGGCGATTGAGCGGGCGGCGGATGTGCCCCGGCTGCGCGACGATATACAATGTCCACCGTGACGGGCTGGACATCGGGGACAAGTGCCCGGAGTGCGGAGGAGAGCTTTACCAGCGTAGCGACGACCAACCGGAAGCGATCCATAATCGGCTGGAGGTTTACAAGCAGGACTCTGCGCCGTTGATTGAGTACTATCAGAAGCGCGGACAACTGGTTACCGTTGATGCTGAGCAGGGCCAGCAGCAGGTTAGTGCGGAGCTGGCAGACTTAGCGCGCAGGGAAAGGTAGTCCTGCTGACAATGGCTCAGGATGCGCGCAAGCGGCGTGTGGCGCGGCGTTCAGAAGATGAGTTGGAGAAGCTCAAAGTTGCTGGGCAGATCGTTGGGGAGACGCTGGATTTGCTGCGCACGCAGATCGCGCCCGGCGTGACCACATTGGAACTTGACAAATTGGCTGAAGATCACATCAGAGCCCGGGGAGCGGTACCGTCATTTAAGGGATATCGGGGTTATCCTGCTGCCACCTGCATTCAGGTTGATGATGTGGTGGTCCACGGAATCCCCGATGAAACCGTGCTCAAGGCGGGACAGGTAGTAGGCGTTGACCTGGGTGCCTACTGCGACGACTACCACGGCGATGCTGCCTTTACTACCGTCGTCGGCCAGACAGGTGAACATCACGAGTTGCTGGACACTACGCAGGGCGCGCTAATGGCAGGTCTAGCGCAAGCCCGGGCTGGCAATAGACTGAAACAGATCTCGCAGGCCGTTCAGGAATATGTGGAGAGCCGTGGCTACAACGTGGTGCGCCAGTTGGTGGGGCATGGAGTGGGGCAGGAGATGCATGAGCCGCCCCAGATTCCGAACTTCTACAGTCGCGGAGAGTTTGAGGATTACGAGCTGGTCTTGCAGTCTGGCATGGTTCTGGCCATCGAGCCGATGGTCAATGCGGGGACGGCGCAGGTGCAGGTGGATGAAGATGGTTGGACGGTGCGCACAGCCGACGGCGAGCTGTCGGCACATTTTGAACACACAGTGGTTGTAACCGAGGCGGAACCATTAGTTTTGACTCTGGCAGAAGGGGCCAAGCTGCTATCAGATGTCCCAGAATACCGGCAAGCGTGACAAAAAGATTCGCGTGATAGGGCGGGTGACGGACAAGCTGCCCAATGCTCAGTTTAAGGTGGAGCTGGAGAACGGACACGAGGTGCTTGCCCATCTCTCCGGCAAGATGCGCAGCAACTATATTCGCATATTGCCAGGTGACAGGGTTACGGCGGAATTGTCGCCGTATGATGTGACCCGGGCACGCATCACCTGGCTGCACAAGTGACTTGAACTTGTCAGCGTCACTTGCCCAGTGCAGTCAAGGTGGACTGGATTGGGAGATGGCTATTTGTTGTGAGGAGGATATTGCCGTGAAAGTCCAGGCTTCAGTGAAGAAGCGTTGTGACAAGTGCAAAATCGTGCGTAGGCGGGGAAAGGTTTATGTGATTTGGACGCTGGCACCCGAATGCACGAGATTACCGAAGAAGGCGCGGCGATGCTGCGCGAGATCATTGATCGCGACTACACGATCGAAGGTGAGAAGCGCCGGGATGTGCACGGTAACATCCAGCGGTTGATTGAAATAGGTTCCTACCGAGGTATCCGCCACCGCCGGGGCCTGCCGGTTCGCGGACAGCGCACTAAGACCAATGCCCGCACTCGCAAGGGGCGTAAGAAGACCGTGGCAGGTCGCAAGAGGGTACCAGGACCCAAGTAGTGTCAGCTACAGCGGCCCGCAGGTCGGGCTGCTAACGGAGGCCAGAGCAATGCGAGGTAATCAATCAAGTTCGCGCCGCCGCAAGATCACCAAACGGGTGCCTTACGGGCGTGCGTGCATCAAGTCAACA
>JALGTJ010000246.1 GCA_029821415.1 Candidatus Zipacnadia bacterium | reverse complement strand
CGAAGCACGCCTGGAGGGCGTTGCAGTCAGCGATGGCCATCAGATCGCAAACACCGACAACCACGGACGATACCAACTATCTTCTGACGCCGATTTTTTCATTCTCAGACTCACGGTTCCCTCCGGCTACTGGCCAACTGACGGCCGCTGGTTCGTCCGCTTAGAGGCCTCAGGGCTAACCAGCAAGGTCATCCACTTCCCGCTACGCCGAGTTGTTCAGAAGGTGCCCTTTACCTTTGTCCATGTTACTGATATTCACATTCTTAGGTCAACGGCAGTCAAACTCCGGCAGTTCGTGCGGGAAGTCAACACAATGGAGCCTGCGCCTGCCTTTGTGGTGGATACTGGTGATATGGTTATGGACAGCACGATGCTGCGTGATCCGCAGCGGGCTGCCGAGCTATTTGGCGTCTACAATGACGCCATGAAGGAGTTGTCGGTACCGCTGCTTCCTGTGCCCGGCAACCACGACCATCCCGGCTTTAGCAATGCCGATTTTCCCCGCAACAGTCCCCTCTTTGGGACCACCGGCTACGAGCGGCTGGTCGGGCCGGCATATTACTCACTGAACTACGCCGGCCAGCACTGGGTGGCCATCAATGCCACGGAAATAGACAGTGACGGGGTCGGATATCACTGTGCGATGCCTCCTGACTGTCTGGCCTGGCTGCGCCAGGATATGGAGGCGGTCCCCCCGAAGCAACCGGTCATTGTCTTCCTCCACCAACCCGCCGACGAGCTGGCCAATCTTAAGCAGTTTCTGGAAATCCTCGCCGGACACCACGTCCGTGGCATCTTCCACGGACATCACCACGCAGTCAAACAGAGCCAAGTGGGCGGATATACTGAGTATATGGGCGGGGCGCTGTCCGGCGCCTGGTGGACTGGCCCCTGCATTGACGGCAATCCCCAGGGATACTCTATCGTGACAATAACCCCGGATGTGGTCAAAACGACTTACCGGGGTCTGGGTACCATCACGCAAGCCCGGGTGTCGGCGGCCAATGGGTAAAACACTATGGGCGGTGCGCATCGCCGCAGGGAAGGTCGTCGGCGGCCTAACCTCCTGTGCCGCTGGCAACCTGTACTTCCCTACTGGCAATACCTCAGCAGTTGGCGAAAACCAACGACGCGTCCTATCCACACTTAGCGTCGCTGACCTGCCCATAGTCCAGGCCCAGCAGGTCCACGGTAGCCACGTATGCCGGATTACTCCTGAGATACTGCCCAATCTGCCCCAGGACGAAAGCAGATGCATTGCCCCGCAAGCCGATGGCCTGGTAACTACCGTCCCCCAAATCGTACTTGGTACGCACCATGCCGATTGTGTTCCTCTCTTTCTCTGGCTGCCTGACGCGGCAGGCATCGGCCTGGCTCACGCAGGCTGGCGTGGCACACTGCAAGATATTGCCGGCAACACGGTACGCGCCTTGGCTGAGGCCACGGGACGTCCCCCTTGTGAAATCAGGATGCTAATCGGACCAGCAATCTGCCGACAGTGCTACGAAGTCGGCCCAGAGGTGGCTGAAGCCGCCGCTAAAGTGGCCGAGGCGCCAACAACGCTCAAACTGGTAGACAGCAAGTGGCACCTGGATCTGAAGGAGCTTAACCGGCAACTGCTCCTGCAGGCGGGAGTACATCCGGAAAACATCATCAGCAGCTCCTTGTGCACCCGGTGCCGGCCCGATCTGTTCTTCTCTTACCGGCGGTTGGGACCCGGCTGTCCTGAGATGGGGGCGTTTTTGGTAATTCGTCCAACACAGTATAGAAAGGCGTCTCGCCTGTTCAACTTTGAGTAAGACGCTTTTGACAGGCTCGCCTCGGCCAGGCTATAATCAGCTCAAACCCGTTCCCGGGGAGGTAACTGTGAAAGCAAACCACTTCACTGATAGACTATCTACGGCTGTCCTGCAGAAGGACAGCCGTGTCTGTGTCGGACTGGACCCGAACCTGGCCCGGTTGCCTCAGTTCCTACTCAAACATCGCCCCCCTCCTCAGGCAGTTGAGCATTTCTGCTGCGCCATTATTGATGCCGTGGCCGAGCACTGCGTGGCAGTAAAGCCGCAGGCAGCCTATTTCGAGATGCTACGCGAGGCAGCCTCACCGGTACTCTGGTCGGTAATGCGCTATGCGCAGCAGGCCGGCCTGCTGGTGATTCTTGACGCCAAGCGCAACGACATCGGTTCTACCGCTGACGCTTACGCCCGGGCTTATCTGTGTGATGACGCACCGGTAGACGCTATTACCGTCAACCCTTACCTGGGCAGCAACGGGGTGATCCCCTTCGTCAAGACGGCTGCGGCAGAAGCGCGCGGTCTCTTTGTGCTGACTAAGACCTCCAACCCGTCTTCGGGCGAG
>JALGTJ010000245.1 GCA_029821415.1 Candidatus Zipacnadia bacterium | reverse complement strand
CTGCTTCTGTTGAGGCAGCAGCATACCGTAGGCTTCGGTGAGTGCGTGGCTGAGCATCCGCGAGCGCACAAAGCGGTGGTTGACAAAGAAAAGCTGGTGGCGGCGGGTCGCCCGAGTTACTCGCGGCGTGGAGATGTAGCCGTGAATGTGCAGACCCTCGAGCACCGATTCGAGGTCATCCGAACCGGGTGTGCTCAGTAGGACTGCCTCGTTGTGGGTAACTTGGAAGGCTATCTCGGGATGGGCGAGAGCCAGGCGGGATACCCAGTCCACACAGTGGCCCCGCTCGGTGGCCGTCGTGGCCAGGAATTTGCGCCGCGCCGGCGTGTTATAAAAGAGGTTGGCTACCTGTACGGTAGTGCCGGGCGGGCAGCCAACCGCGCGCAGATCACTAACCTCCCCACCCTCCATTAGCAGGGCCGTGCCCTCGGCGTCATCGTGGCGGCGGGTGGTGATCTTCATCTGAGATACCGCCCCGATGCTGGGTAGAGCCTCGCCCCGAAAGCCCAGCGTGGCAATCGCGTCCAGATCGCTGTCCTGGGCTATCTTGGAGGTGGCAAAGCGCTGGACGGCGAGGACGACATCCTCCTGCGACATACCGGCTCCGTCGTCGCGTACTTCGATGAGCTTTTTGCCACCGTCAGTCAACACAGTCTCGATGCGACCGGCTCCCGCATCAATGCTATTCTCCAGCAGCTCCTTGACCACCGAAGCGGGGCGTTCAACCACCTCACCGGCAGCGATACGATTAGCCAGATTTTCGGGCAATATCCGGATTTGGGTCATATTCTGATGGACCGGGTAGAACTGACAGGGCAGCTAATCAGCGTTGGCGGCGGCGATGTATTCGCGCAGTCGGGCGGCATCGTGCGGTAAAATCTCTTCCGGCTTAAAGGCAGCAATCCATTCGCCGGACAGCGCGCCCTGGTAGTGAATGGAGGCCAGTAGCCGGATCGCCTCGTCGTGCGGCACCATGCCCTCGCCCATAAGGGTGATGGTCAGGGCAGAGGGGTTGTCGGCCGGCCAGGTGCCGTCGTGGACGTGAGTGTGCCTGACATAATCGCGAACGTGGTCGAAGGCCCCCGCCATAGTCTCGCCAGCCCGGATGCAGTGTAGCATATCCCAGTTGATGGCGATATTGGGATGGCCCACGCGCACGACCACCTCGGCGGCATCTTCAGCGCAGCAGTAGGCATCATGAGTCTCCAGGCAAACATAGACGCCGTGGTCTTGGGCGAAATCGGCTACTGCGGCCAGCGAGTCGCTAACGTACTTCTTAGCATCCGCAAAGTCCATTCCCTCTGGAGTAGCACCGCCGAAGACTCGTATGGCGGGGCAACCGCAATCAGCGGCCAACTCAATATGCTGCCTGGTGACCTCTATCATCTGCTGGCGATCCCTTTCGTCGGCGAGCGCATAGCGGCACGAGGTGGCCAGGCAGGACATTTTGATGCCCGTATCGGCGAACTGCGCCTTGATGCGGGCACGTTCTTTCTTAGTGGTGGAAACTTCGATGCCATGGCTATGGCCTGCTTGGGCCCGGGGCTCGATAGCCTCATAGCCATAACGTATTGCGGTGGCCAGAGCCTTGTCCAGCTCATATTCGGGACAGACGAAAGTCATAAAGGAAAGGTGCACCTTATAGTCTCCTTGTAACAGGTCATACCGGTCTGGACAGGTAGGAACTGCTATCCAAGCAATACCTGAGCGGCAACTCAGCCCCGCGCTCTGGGCTTAGTCCGATGCGCGTGGTGATGGCGACGGGGCCCTCAACCGGTGGCTGGTTACTAATGTAGAGCGGATTGGTGGTGATGTCACCAAAGTTGTGGCGCAGGTTGATGTTCATAGCGCGGGTTAGCTTCGCCGGGCCATTGGTCAATTCCTGCGTATCTTGGCAGCTTCGCCGCTGCTCCATCAATTCCTGGCCGCAGACCGGCTCCACGGCGCGAATGAGGACGGCCTCGCCGATGCCCGCCGGTTGGGTGACTATGTTCAGGCAGTGGTGCATTCCGTAGATGAGGTAGACATAGATTGTGCCGGGCAGGCCGAACATCGGGGCGTTGCGCTCGGTGCGGCCCCGCGCGGCGTGGCAGCCCGGATCACCTTGCAAATAAGCCTCGGTCTCGACGATAATTCCAGCGGTGGTCCCTTCCGGCTCGCGGTGGACCAACATGCGGCCCAGCAGTTCTTGAGCCACCACACGGGTGTCACGGTCGTAGAAATCGCGGGGTAAGGGCTTACCGAGGTCTAATTCGGGCGGCGAGTTGCTCTGGATCTGCATATCCGTTGGCTGCTCAGAGGTTAGCGGAGTTTGGCTCATATTAGCATACTTGAACTGCGCTGTCGAGTGGTCAAAAAACGGGGTCTGGAACTCTCGATACGCTCTTGACAAGCAAGGGGGGTTGCCGTATCATATCAATGCTTGCTGAGGTGCCGAAGTGGTGGAATTGGTAGACACGCTGTCCTCAGGAGGCAGTGGGCTTTGGCCCGTGCCGGTTCGACTCCGGCCTTCGGCACCA
>JALGTJ010000244.1 GCA_029821415.1 Candidatus Zipacnadia bacterium | reverse complement strand
TGGGCTGCGTCGCCGCCGCCGAAGTCAGCGCCACCACCGCTGCCACCTCCGGAGTTGTTGGCCAGCAACAGACCCTCCCAATGGGTGAAGCCAGTGCCATTGTCCTGGTATGCGAGTTTCACAGGTGTGCCAGCCTGCTGGCGCGTGCGTGTTCCCACATAATCACGCACGGCCGCCTGCCAGGCCTTAACGACCAAGTCAATATGGTCGGTCATCCACTGTTCAGTATCGGGGTCGTCGGCCGCCATTGCATAGTTGCCCAGATCCATCGCCTCTGTCACAGTGGTCTGCGGGACGGGTGCATCAGGCTTACGCATACTGGCAACCGCTTCGTGCAGCGCCCTGAGCTGTTGGTAATGCTGCTCAGCCCACTGATAACGCTCGTCTATTACCGAGAAGCGCTCGCCGTCAGCCAGCTCGCTGTCCTGTCCGTCAGCGCCCATCACAAAAGTCCATCCTACATCTTCCCACCGTGTCTCCCAATTTACACTCGGTGGCAGGCTCGATATCCTCATCGTATTCGGTCTCTACTCGATTCCCATACTGGTCGGCGACTGCCGTGATGCGGCCCAGTTCATCGCGTTCCACATTGAAGCTCTCTGGCACATAGATTTGCACTCGGGTTCGTTGGTAGCCGGAGGGGAAATAACGCACAAAGAACCCGTCGGGATGATAAGACCACCGTCCCCAGGGAACTATCGGCCCCTCCTCGGCTGGCGGTGGTTCCCCGGCCACTACTGCCACTGCCTCCAACTGATCAAAGTCGGCTACGCCCTCGGCCAGCATACCTCTTATTTCTGCCTCAGCTCGCAACGCCCGCTGGGCCAGGGGCGGCAGCTCCACAAAGGCCTGATCCAGCAGTTCGGGTGGGATCTGACCCAACGCTCCGCCGTTGAGCTGGTGGATTTCATCCCTGGTTAGCAGATGGCGGGCGGCCTGCCGCAACTGCGCCGACATGTCGTCTATGCGCGTGCGGGCCAGAATCCCCCAGACCAGCGATTGCACCTGGGTCTGCGGGATTTCGGGATCCGTAACTGAATTGGTCAGAACGTGGCGAATAGCAGCAGCGCGCGCGCCCTTTAGTGGTACCCACAGGTAGCCATCCCCACTGCCAGGTCCGTAAGCCCCGGCGTGGAGGCAGTAGCTGAGGAAATTGTGCTGATACAAACCTGGCCGGGTCAGCACGAATCGGCCATTGGCCCTCCGAGGCAGATACGACATTGCGGAGAAGCCGATAGGGTTGAAGCCATCAAGGAATGGCACCCCCGTGCGAGCGTCAGCCAGGCTGGTAGTCAGAGCCGGTTCTTCCTTTAGAATCTTGTCCAGTCCTGGGATCTTGATGGGTACCTCGGTGGGGACCTCAACGGGTATGTCGGGTAGCCCAAACTTGGCAGTGGCAGCGACTGGCAACGAGATCAACAACAGGACTATCCACAGACGCATTTGCATCATCTCCCAGTGTTGTATGGCCTTTATGCGCTCCCCGCCTCAACCTATCAAACAGGCTGGCGCTATCTTAGGACTGCAGCCTGTGCCCTTCTGTTTAAGACCAAATTGTTAGTTGGCATCTTGGGCCAGGTATTGCCGCAAAGCCTGCGGGTTGCAGAGCTTAGGCAATATGGCCATCTGCTCCTGCTTTGCGCCGTCTCCCCAAGCTGACCGCATAGGATTTCTGACCATGCCTGTCTGGTGATGCTGCACCCAGTTGAATGTGCTGATGCCGTCAGCGCCGTCTGCGTAGCACTGCAGGGCGAGTTGGCCCAATTCCGTGCGGTACTGCCGCCGACGTTCCTGGTCATCTGCAGCGATAGGCTGGCTGTCCTCACCCTCCAGCCATGCGGGTAGTGGGAAGATTGTCGGATAAATACCCACTTTGGTGCCCTGGGCTATTTCGGCAAACTCGGCGGTCCGGGGCAGTCCTGGCCAGCGCGGCCAGAAAAGCGTGGGGCACACGTAGTCCACCACGCCCTCATTTATCCAGGTCTTTACATCTAACCCCAAATCCTGACACGATGGATTAATGTAGGCAGGCCCGGCGCCGGGGAATTCCTCCGGGATAAATGGGCCTGCCAGTATCGGCCCCACTCGGGCACCCAGCAGCAGCTTGTTGCGGCCCTTCTTCTTCGCTACCTCGTCCAACATCGTGCGGGTATCGCGGACCATCTGGGTCAGGATTGGGTAGTTGTTATGCGGGTCGGAGATCATATGATTCCAGCGGCGGAAGTCAAACTCAATGCCGTCTATGTCATAGTTTTCGGCTACCTCACGAAAGATCGCCATACGATGTTCATAGACCTCAGGTATGGCCGGATCCAGGCAGTTTGCCCCGGGAATTGCCCAGTCCTTGTGGGCGCGGCCAAAGTCATACAGTTCCAGTTGTCGCTTGTAGAAGTCCTCCGCATTCATCCGGTAGCTGGCGACAATCAGGACTCCACGCTCGTGGCAGGCCTCAACGGTGATAGTCAGCGGATCAGTGCCTGCCGCCAGCAGTGCGGCCATCGCGGCGGCCTGATCCCCACCGACGTATTTATCCCAGGTAGTAGCTATTTCGCTGCGGTAGATCACCGGGTCCGGACATCCCACATTCTGCGCCAGCACACCCGGCTGGGCATCCAACAGGCACTCAACTGCGTGCCTATATTCCTCGACGGTGATATCGGGTCCGGAACTGGCGTACAGGATATTGTTGATGTCATTGTTGAAGATTGTTCCCAACTGTTTGCCATTCTCAGGCACACGTGGCTGCTTGTCCCTATGGCCACCAGCCGCCAAGTAAGTAACCAGCAGTCCCGCCGCTATGACTTGCCATCCGGACATACAACCGTCCCTCCTATCCTATAGATTTGATGAGCAATACGGCCTT
>JALGTJ010000243.1 GCA_029821415.1 Candidatus Zipacnadia bacterium | reverse complement strand
GGCAACTGTGCTTCCACCTGTTTCCAGACCCCGAAAGTCAGTAGAGATACGGCCACTATCATCAGTATCCGGCACACGTACATAACAATGTTCTCCTTCTTCCAAGCGCAATCAAGCCCCAACAGCCCCGGATGTTCACTGGCCCCGGTATTGGCGCTGTCTTCGCTCAGAATAGCGAAAGCTCCATTGCTCGGAGTTACCTTTTTAGCTATCGGCTGTTTGTACATTCTTTGGGCTTGTGAGTAACTCCTCTTCGATTCGTGCTGGCAAGGTGTGTAGAACAAACAGGGCAGTGAGGACCTCGGCTTCCTGCGTGGTCTCACCAATGCGGTCTTCCGCAACCTCACTGCTGAAGGATTCCCCCTGGGTTGATGCGAAAGAGGTGATGAGAGTCAAGGAGTCGAAGAGATACATAGTCGCAAGGCATAAACAGGTTCACACAGAACCCGCAGCGTATTCTCTCTTGGAGGAGAGCTAACTTTAGCAACAAGCTCCTCGGCGGGAACATCTTAGAACTAAGGGGCAAAGTAATATGAATACCAAGATGATTACCGAGACATTGCAGACACCTGTTACCGGCAGCTACGACGTCATTGTGGTCGGTGGTGGGCCAGCAGGGTGCTGTGCAGCGATTGCTGCTGCCAGAAACGGCGCCCAGACGTTGATCGTGGAACGAGTTGGCTACCTGGGCGGAATGCTCACTGGCGGAATGGTCGGGTCTTCTGGCATATATACGGTTTCTCCGACCAGCCTGGCGTACTACGCCTCCGTCCGCGAGCAACTGCGCACGGATCCCGATCGCGTGCAGTTGATCAAGGGCATTCCTCGTGAGATTATGCGACGGTTAATTAGCAGCGGCGGCGGGCTTGGCTACTTCGGCGAGGTTCCCGCCTACGTCTGTGTCCACGTGCCCAGTCTGATGAAGCTGTTGCTGGATATGATGGAGGAGGCAGGCGTCGCTGTTCTATTCTACGCTCAGGGTGTTCAGCCGATAATGGACGGTGATGTAGTTCGCGGGGTGATAATCCAAGGCAAGGGTGGCCGAGAGGCATTAGAAGCGAAGGTTGTGGTGGATGCTACGGGCGATGGCGACGTCGCTGCGGCCGCCGGCGCTGAATTTGAGTTCGGTCGCCCCCAGGACAATGAAGCGATAAACATGACCCTTATGTTCACCATGGGCAATATTGATATGGAGAGATACTTCGAGGCAGAGGTAACTGGACAGGCCACTTGGCCGCCGGTATCACGCGAGGAACATTTCGCTGACATGCGCGCCGGACACAGTTACTGGTTCGGCACCAGTTCAGGCCTGTCTGAGCGACCTGAGGTACCCGAGCACATACGCGCGGAGCTTGACAACTTCACCTGGAGCACCAATCACAGTCGCGGACACATCTTTGCGTGCAACTCGCCGATCCCTGACGAGCTGTACATTAACGTCACCGAGGTTTTCAAGAAATCCGGGACATCTTCCTGGGAGATTAGTGAAGCGATCACGATAGCCTACAAGGAGATTGAGCTGCTGGCGGAGATGTACAAGGCTGCCGTGCCCGGTTTCGAAAATGCTTACATCCGCCAGATTGCCCCCCTTATGGGAATACGCGAGACCCGGCGGATCACGGGCGACTATATCGTAACGGGCGACGATGTTAAGCAATATAGAAAGTTTGAAGATGCCATCGCCGGCTCCGGTCATCCCATAGACACCAGTGAGGACAACAAGGGACGATTTGACAAGCTGGATCCGGGCGCTTGGTTTGAAGTGCCCTATCGGTCATTACTGGTCAAGGGGCGGGAAGGTATTCTCACGGCGGGGCGATGTATCTCCTGTGACCACGAGGCACTCGGTTCAATTCGGCCCACTGCAACTTGTATGGCCTTGGGTGAGGCGGCGGGTACAGCTGCCGCTATGGCTGTGAGCCAGCAGCTTACCCCACGCCAACTTGACGGCAGGCAAGTGGCTGAGAAGAGCGGCTGGGATACCTCCGAGCTGACCGAGGCGATGATTGGTCAGGCCGAAGACGATGACAGCGTAATGCTGCAAAGGGAAAGTTGATGCTCGCCCCAGGCAGCTACTCTCGGGAGTGGGCTAACTCGGGTTAGTGCCTTTGAAAAGCTGTTCCTCCTGGGCACATTGAAGCACGATGGCTAACCAAGGAGAGCAGAGCAGCGGAAAACTCCCATCCCAGGTAGACCAGTAATGGGAGCATTCCACCGAATGAATTTCTCCGTACGGCGCCTCCAAGGTCGCAGCAGAAGTCTATTGCTGCACCTACCCCAGTCTGTACGAACTGCCCGTGGTTTCTGCGCTTCTTCACCGTGTATGGTCCTCGTTAGCGCCCTGATCTGGCCATAAACAAGTTCGTGCCCTCG
>JALGTJ010000242.1 GCA_029821415.1 Candidatus Zipacnadia bacterium | reverse complement strand
CTGCTATTGCAGCCTACCTTCTGCCGGAATCCACCGCCGATAGCTGCACAGGCGGAAGTCAGGAATGAGCCCTGTGCAATTCGTGTAACAGGCCGACGGCGCTCTGGATCCACTGTGCGGCGGTGCCCGGTGCAGCTTTTGCACTGGCGGCTAACTCCGTCTCGTAACCCCCTTCGTTCAGAGCTTGGTCGGTGGGTATGTAGCCCAGCCAGTCATTGGCCAGCTCGATGACCATCGTGTACGGGAAGGGCGACTGACGCTTTATGGCCAAGCCGATCTCCACAAATACCTCCCCGGGTAGCCCTACTATAGCGACGTCGCCAAGGTGCAGTACCTGGATAAGCACCGGCCGTTGCACGGGTTCTTGTGCCAGCCGCCGGCGCTCGTTGGCGTACACCCACTCGCTGTTGTCGGGCTGAGGTGGTCCAGCGAGCAGTTTGGCCATCTGTTGCTCTTGTTCCAATGACAGTTGGCGGCGTCGAAAGACAGAGTACTCAAAGGCTGCGTTGACCGCTATATCATCCGTCCACTGCTCTATCTGTTGCCAGGCTTTAAACGCCTCAGTTGCCACCACATTCCCGACCCGCCGTGACTGGTAGAAGGGATCAGGATACTCAGGTGCTGGCTCATCGAAGTTGCAATTATTGATGTCCCCACAGGCTCCGTTGGCCAGAATCGCCAGGAAATCCTTGCCCCACATGCGGGGCAGAGCGGCGGTGGCAAAGCCGAAGTAATCAGCGGTGATCGTGTTTGGGTACGGCCCTCCCACATAGTGCAATGCGTAGTTCATCAGAGCACCGGCTGGCTCGCCTTCGGGGGTCATAAAAGCCAATAGACCCAATTCCGGGTCTGTGGGGCCGGCAGGACGGACCCGCTTCGGATTTAGGTAGCCCGGATTGGTGACGACGCTGCCGTCCTTCATATACCAGCGCCGATTGTGCACTTCCTCTGGTATCATCGCTCGGCCATATCCCATAACCACCGAACGCAAGGATAGCTGTGCTCGCCTGATAGCCTCCGCAATCTGCCCTGCCATCCAGTCGCAATAGTCCTCATCGCGTTTGGTATTGAAAATAGTAACGGTAGCCGGGCCATAGTGCGTGTGGGTAGCACTGATCATAATATTGTCTGCGGGGATACCGGTCAGTTCTTCGGCACGGTGCTTGGCCCACTTTGTATCTTGCTCGAGGAGGCAAATGACGTCGCATACCACGAGCGCTGCGTGTTGATCACCGGCTTCAAAGACCATAGCTTTAGCAAAGAGAGGGTCGTGGACATCTTCGGCCCACCGGGCCTCAAAAGAGCCAGGGATGCCCACCCCGAGAGGCGGTGTAATGTCACTGGTTGCCGTACCCAGGCGTAGCTTATCCATTAGGTCAAGTCCTCCCAAATGTAAATGCGGGCAAACAACGTATCGCCGACCGGATTGCCGGCTCCAATATATCACCCCCCTGCGCGAAGTTGCCCGGGCAGTGGATTGGCACCAACAATGCCAGCATGACCTGATCAGTTAGTGCGCACTACAAGATCAATCAATCTGAAAGTGTAGTCTGCCGGATAGCGTGCTCTGCAAGGGCTAAACATATCTCCAGGATCCTCGTAATCCAGCCCGCCGCCGCGAATAACCACTTTGTAGCAAGCCTGCTCAGGACGAGATGTATCTCCAATCCTGAAAAATGCGGTGTTCTCATAGAGGCCGGTCATCAGGCTTCCCGGCATGTAATAGCCACTTGTCATATTGTAGACGATTTTCTGAATTCTCGCGATATATGCATTGGCATCTGCGACAGACTCAAATTGCGGCGGGCTGCTTGTCAGAGCTGTTTGGATCCATGCCGGGTGCTGCCCCTTCAGATTATCCACTCTTTGGCGCTTGACGAGCTGGCCTTGCGTCTCCTTTAAGCTCTCCCCGGGGCCCCACCATTCAACTATATTATAATTCCGGCCCGAACAACCGCTACCAACTATGGTCACTGAAATGATGGGACTCTGCTCTTCAATAGTTATGCTGCCGACATCCGCAAGGATTTCGATACCCTTGGCGTCATACTCCATCCAGCCGTCTACTTTGACATTCTTATATCGGAAAGGGGTCGTATAGACATGATGCTCGGTCTGAAAAACCTCAGGCTCACGCACTTGTCCCAAACGTTCATCGTCTTGCGGATAGTGGTAGACGTCTACGCTTCCTTCTGGCGGTCGTATCGTGTAGGAAGGGATATCCCCCTTGCCTGGATTCCCTGCCTCGTGTTGTTCAGAAAGTCTTCTAAGCAGCTTCTCTCACGTACTTGTTGTAGTTGAACTTCTGTGTTCGCTACAGTAATTCCTCCTCTGCTGGGTTACGTGCAGGAACATCCCGAGTTCTGAGCGCCAGCAGCAGTCATCTCGGGCCGAACTGGACAACGCTGCGGGTGTATAGACAAGTAACAGGCACACAAGTAAGCTCTGCCAGGTCTGCACATCTCCGATTGTTGTGGGTACATAATGGGTGAGAGAAGGGATTCCACATACACGAGGAGTATATAACCAACAAGCAAATGGGCAATATCCGATAATGGGACGAGGGGTTGGGTAACAGTATCAGTAAACATCTCA
>JALGTJ010000241.1 GCA_029821415.1 Candidatus Zipacnadia bacterium | reverse complement strand
CCCTGTGAGCAAGCTGTGGATCGATGGCGAGAAGTTCGTTCAGCTCAAGGTGCAGCGGTTCTGCCCCCACGGTGAGATCACCTACTCGGCATACTTCACTACTATCACTTATCAACCCACGTTTTCCCCTGACCTGTTCACCTTTACCCCTCCAGAAGGCACTCGTATTATTCGTGTACCCCCGGCGCTGCCGCGTATGGATCTAAAGCAAGCTGAGCATCAGGCCGGGTTTTCCGCCAAACTTCCGCAGTACCTCCCGGAAGGCTATCAATTGGAATACAACCGTGTGGCCGTGGTTCGCATAAGGGGACAGCACGTGTTGTGGCTGCCTTTCTCCAACGGAGTAGACCGCTTTTCACTGTTTCAGGGTCCACGCGGCCTGGATATGCGTACAGGTCGGCAACGGCTGGGGGAGTACTGGGTGGCCGGCCCATTCAGTTTTGCGCTGGTTGGTTCACTACCGGAGGACGAGGTACAAAAGATTAAGAAATCTATCCGGAAGTAGTCTGTCTCTTTGCAGCGGCATTCCTGCTCATTGCCCCGTACTGCTGTGCCTGCGGCAGCATTTATTGCGGCAGGTGGCTTGCTTCGGCGAGTATCCCCAAGCTTTATGCCTGAGGCAGCCTCGGCGGCGAGAAGGAGTTCTTCATGGCAGAGAGAATAGTATTCTTGGCATGATTGGGACGAGGCTTGAGGGTAGACAAGGAAAGTACACAGATTATTAAAGTTTTGCCCTAAATTGCCGATATAATGTTAGCGGAAGGGACGTTGGGAGCACCCGAAGGAGTAGTTGCTGTGAGAATTGACCCCAAGAGACTATCAGAGATTACTCGGAAAACGGTGGAGGCTGCTCGCAGTGAGCAGGTAGACGGAGTTGAGGCTACCTCACCGGTCAGCCAAGCTACCGGGGCTGACCAGGTCAGCCTCAGCCAACAGGCTCAGCAGATTCAACGCGCTCATCAGGCGCTATCCGGCGTGCCCGAAGTTCGTCAGGAAAAAGTTGCCGAGGCTAAGCGTAAGCTCGCCCAGGGCACTTTTGAGATAGACGCAGAAGCGATAGCCCGCAAGATAATTGAAGGCGGCATTTGATTCCCCGTCGTATTGGTTCTAATCAATAGGGAGCCAGCCCCAGCTTACAGCCCGGTTGCTATTTTGGGGTGGGTTATTGCCCTTTTCGGGGTGTTGTTCTGTTCCGTACGCAACTTCCCCTTCGGCCCAGGCAGTGTGCTGCTGCATTGATCTGGAGCTGCCCGGGCGGTTCTGTTGACAGCCCCTAAATTCATACCGTATACTACTGATGAAATCACTGACCACCGAAGGGGCTGCATTTATGTCCTCGACGCCAGTCGAAGAGTGGGTAGTGCCACCGCGTGATCGCCAATTCGAGCAGCAGATAGCCCAGGCAGTGGGGATTCATCCCCTTGTGGCAGCAGCACTGCGCCACCGGGGACTGACTACTGAGCCAGCCGTTTGCGACTTTCTACAGCCTTCTTTGGATCGGCTTTATGATCCGTCCAGTCTTCCCGATATTGAGCCTGCTGTCGCTCGGTTAGTTAGGGCGGTGCGCAACCACGAGCATGTGCTGGTCCACGGCGACTATGACGTTGATGGCGTCACCGCTTGTGCGTTGATGACCAGGTTTCTATCTACGATGGGCGTGCACGTCAGTTATTATGTTCCGCACCGTATCAAAGACCAGTACGGTCTAAGCCTAAAGGCGGTCACTCGGGCCACTGCGAAGGGCATCAAGTTGATAGTGGCTGTGGACTGCGGAGTGGGTGCTCATGAGGCTGTTGCTGCTGCTCGCTACAACGGCGCTGATGTAATTGTCATAGATCACCATGAACCCGGTCCGCAGCTTCCTGAGGGGGCGTTAGTCATTGACCCCAAACGCAGCGATTCGCAGTACCCGGAATCGGAACTGGCGGCAGTGGGGCTGTGTTTCAAAGTGGCCTCAGCGGTCTGTAGGGCTATGGAGGTCTCACAGGCCTCACTGCAGCGGGCGTTTCTCGATCTGGTGGCGCTGGGTACTATCGCGGATATGGTGCCGCTGCGCGGTGAGAATCGCCTGATGGCAGCCTCTGGTCTCAAGCTACTACCTCAGACCAGAAAGGTCGGACTGGCAGCTTTGCTTGAGAGATGCGGTCTGGATTCACAGATCACGGCCCGAGATGTCTCGTACCGGATAGCGCCGCGGCTCAATGCGGTGGGCCGGCTGGCCCTGTACCTGGATAGCCTGAACCGTGAGCGCCAGGACGAGCAGGAGCGGGTCTACCGGGAAGCGCGGAAGATGATTGATGAGAGCGAGGAGCTACAGCAAGCGCCTGCCTTAGTTGTGGATTCTGAGGGCTGGCATGTTGGTGTAGTCGGCATCGTTGCGTCACACCTGCTGGAGCGCTACCACCGTCCGACTATAGTGCTGGTTGACGAAGGTGACCTGGCGCTGGGTACAGGGTCAGCTCGCAGCGTGGAGGGCTTTGA
The DNA here is from genome assembly GCA_029821415.1 of Candidatus Zipacnadia bacterium. Taxonomy (GTDB): domain Bacteria; phylum Armatimonadota; class Zipacnadia; order Zipacnadales; family Zipacnadaceae; genus JALGTD01. The sequence goes on along the minus strand of JALGTJ010000241.1, from coordinate 514 downwards.
TATTGCTGGAGCTTTGCAAAAGTGCAGTGATTTGCTGGTCAAGCATGGCGGTCATGCCGCTGCCGCCGGTCTGACCATCCGGCTCGAGAACCTGCCTGCCTTCCGCGAACGCTTGAACAAATTGGTCACAGAGGCACTGGGGCCTGACGGCTGGCAGGCTCGGCTGCGTGCCGATGCAATTGTGGATCTATCCGAGATTGACGAATCGCTGCTGGAAGACTTGCAGGCTCTGGAACCTTGCGGCCATGACAATCCCCCGCCGCGATTTGTCGCGCAGGATGTAGAGGTGTACAGTTGTCGTCGAGTCGGGAGTGAAGAGCACCATTTGAAGCTACAGGTTGCCTCAGACGGCCGTTACTGGGACTGCATCGGTTTCGGCTTGGCCAGTGCTGCGCAGTGGATCCAACCCGGCCAGCAAATTGACATCTGTTTCACGCCCGAGTTCAACAAATATATGGGGGCCCGCGAGCTGCAACTGCGCTTGGAGGCGGTGCGACCAAGCAACGGAGGAACC
>JALGTJ010000240.1 GCA_029821415.1 Candidatus Zipacnadia bacterium | reverse complement strand
CAGCATTGAGTCCTGTCAAGTACCATCTGATAGCCGTCCTCCTGTTGGGGAGCTGCTGTGTGTGTGCCAGCAGTCAGCCTCTGCAGATTACCGTGCAGGCGGACACAGCCTACGTCATCAACGGTGTAGACCAGATCCCCGGCGCTGTCTTTGGGGTCACTGCGTACGAAGGAGCGCCGTGGCCGGCGGATCCGCAATGGCAGGAGATCCTGGCCGACTCAGGCATCGCCTGTCTGGGTTTTCCGGGGAGCATTGGCGCGGCCGTGCCTCCTGACAAGAAGCCCTGGGCCAGTGAGGATGAAGTGTGGGCGTGGTTCGAATCAGAAGCTGCCGTGCGCGAAATCACCGATGGTCCGCTATACGGAGCGCGCTATCTGTACGGCAAGATCCTGCCGGCGTGCCGGAGGCTAGGCATCCAGCCCATGATGTATCTGTTCGGAGAGGACTATCCCACTGCTGCCGAAGCGTACGCCGCAGAGTACGCCGGGTATGTCAGCCTGCTCAAACGCGTTGACCCTGAGCTGCGGTGGGTACATATTCTCAACGAACCCAACGCCTACTTCTGGCGCGATGGCAAGGGGGGCGGTGACTATGCGGAGCTGTTTACGGCCGTGGCAGGTGCCATCAAGGAGAAGTGTCCCGACGTGCCTGGCCACCAGCCCAGGTAGGCAAGCCTAACTGGTATACCTGGGATGACTGGACGATGCCGCTCATTAAGACAGCCGGAGAGCTGCTGGATTTCTTCGACTTCCACTACTACAGACTGGAGCCGGATATCGCTGCCGAGGAAGTCGCAGCGGTCGCCAATGCAATGTATTTGGAGCGAGGCCGGCGCATCCCGGTAGCCATCACCGAGTTTGGCCCAGCGCCGGGTGCGCTCACCCGCGACGGCTGGGCTGATCCCACTACCCACTATATGATCCGCACGCTGGGCATTCAGCGCCTACTGATGCTTTACCTGGAGCGGCCAGCCACAGTAATGACGGCGCAGTTGCATGATCTGCACGCTATGGCTGGATCCTATTGTGCCAAGTTCCTAAAGGGGCCCGACCCTGAAGATCAGCCTCCCACCTACTATATGTACCGGCTCTGGCGACATTTTCGAGGCACGCGACTGAAGTCGCAGTGCCCAGAGGGGCCCGTAAAGGCAATGGCAGCCCTCAACCATGGTACTGCAGTCTGTATGGTGTTCAATGACCAGAAGTTCTCGCGCGAAATAGAGGTTTCACTGACTGGAGTACCTGACCAACTCAGGAGTCGCACCCAGGCGACTGCTCGCTGGGAGTGTATCTACCTGGACAAAGAGGCCAACGAACTGATGCGCACATCGGGAGTAGGCAACCACTTCCGTGCCCAGCCGTATTCCACCTACGCGGTGTTGTTCGACATGCCCGAGGCCTGGCAGCCGACGAGAACTGCCCAGCGTGTGGAGCTCTTTGGCGATACCGTAATGAACGAATTTGAACAGGTCGGCCAAGCGCTACCGATCAACATCAGAATTCCGCCGGAAGCAATAGCTAATGCAGTTAGCGCACGAGTGCGCGTCGGCTTGCTAGGGAGCAAGCCCAGCGATCGCATTGTAATGACCATTGGCAGCCACAGCTATCAGTTAGCGGCAGGTACATACTTCCAGGAGATTCCACTTGCCTCCCTGCCCAGGCCGGGAACCACCACTGTGGTTTTCCGCTTGCTATACCGCGACGGGAAGCTGGGAGAACGGCCTTCAGAGGAAGCTGCCCAAAATCGACTGCGCGTCAGCTCAACGGCAATTATAATTGAGAAACAACCTCCACACTACGCAGACTTATGAGTGGTGAGGCCCAAGGGTATGCAGACCCGTACATACAACTCGACAACTGGGCCCAGCTTGCCACTGGCGCCCCATTATGCTATAATTATGGTGAGTCGCCCTGCGTTGTGCGTGATGGCCAAATAGTCTCGGGCCAACACCCAACCAGCGGGAGCCTGGGCTTTGCCGGTGGCGCGATGTCCCTTCGGGAGAACGCAAAGCTGGCAAGAGGGCACCCACCTGGCTATTGGGTTCGAAGACTGGCGGTCACACGGCTCCAGCGGGGCGCTTCTTTTTACACTGCGACGAACGCTGCCGCCAGGAAGCAGTCTAATGGATCTGTTCGATCAGGCCAGTAATGGCGCGCAGATGCCGCTGGCAGCGCGCATGCGTCCACAAAGCCTCGAGCAGATGGTCGGCCAGCAACACCTGCTTGGCCCCAGCTCGCTGCTGCGCCGGGCCATTGAAGCTGACCAGCTCCCTTCTGTTATTCTCCAAGGACCCGCTGGCAGTGGCAAGACCACGCTCGCTCGCATCATAGCCGGCCATACTCAGCGTCACTTTGTGGCGCTCTCAGGCGTGTCGGCAACCGTCAGCGAGTTTCGCGATGCTGCCGAGGCCGCCCACCAGCGCCGGAAGCTGCACGATCAAAAGACTATTGTCTTCCTCGACGAGATCCACCGGCTCTCCCGGACCCAGCAAGATGCCCTGCTCCCCTTTGTGGAAGAAGGTGTATTCACACTCATTGGCAGCACCACCGAGAATCCCTACTACACGCTGACTACGCCCCTGCTGTCTCGCTGTCAGATATTCGTGCTGAAGCCGCTATTGCCTGAAGACATTGAGGTACTGCTGCGGCGAGCCCTCAGCGACGAGCAACGCGGGCTGGGCAAGCTGGCGATTGAACTTCCGGAAGAGGCCCTGCGACATCTTGCCGCAAACGCGGGCGGCGATGCCCGCGTGGCGCTTAACGCCCTGGAGATGGCGGTACTGATCACAAAGCCTGACGACACTGGCACCCGCCGCGTGAGCCTGGCGGCTGTTGAGGATGCGCTTCAGCAACCGGTGTTGAAATACGACCGCGCCGGCGATGAGCACTATGATACCATATCGGCCTTCATCAAGAGTATTCGGGGTTCAGACCCAGATGCGGCCATCTACTGGCTGGCCAAGATGCTGGAGGCCGGCGAGGACCCCCGTTTTATCGCCCGACGTCTGATCATTGCGGCCGCTGAAGACATCGGTCTGGCTGACCCCACC
>JALGTJ010000239.1 GCA_029821415.1 Candidatus Zipacnadia bacterium | reverse complement strand
CCTACTGCTGGGAATGATTTCAGGGTGGATGGTCTGGAATTACGGGGAGGTAACCGGGCCCCTGATCGGCGTGCTGTTTTTGGTTTTCATTGCCTTGCCTTCGTTCTTTGTAGCATTTTGGGTATACAATCAAGTGATTCCCTACGGGGCGATTGTTCTGGCTGTGGCGCTGCCAGTGACTCTGGGCGTCTATGAACGGCTCGGCGCGGAGCGGCGGATGATTCGTGACAGTTACAGTACTTTTCGCCGATGTTCGCGGCTCAACGGCACTATCAGAGAAGGCGGAACCGGAGGTCTGGCTGGCCCAGCTTAATGAGTATATGAACGAGATGACCGAGGCTATCTTTGAGTATGACGGTTACTTGGACAAATTCATGGGCGACGGTATAATGGCAATCTGGAATGCTTTCGGCACGCAGCCGCACCACGCTGAGCTGGCGGTGCGGGCCGGCTTAGCTATGCTGGAGCGCCTGGACGCTCTGAACGAGTATTGGCGGCAGGCGGACGACCGAACTCCGTTTCGTATCGGTATCGGGCTGCATACGGGCTCTGCCGTACTGGGAGATGCCGGTTCCGAGCAGCGCCGCCAATACACGGCCATCGGCGATGTTGTCAACACAGCAGCGCGCATTGAGGAAATGAATAAGGAGTTGGGCACTACCTTCATTATCAGCCAGACTACTGCCGACGAGACAGCGGCACTTTTTGAGTTGCGCGAAATCGGTGAGGTGCCTGTCCGGGGACGGAGTCAGCCAATCAGTGTGTATCAAGTACTGGGACAGAAGCGAGGTAGTTAATGCTGGAGGGGGGCGGTTGGTGTGTTTGAGGCGTTGCGCAGGCTGTTTGGCAAGAAAGAGAAGCCCAGGACCGAAGAGGAAATATTGGCAGATGCCTTCGCCGCTGTGAAAAGGGATCAAGAGCGCAAGGCCCGGACGCGGCGCAAGAAGTACAGGCGATGGTGGCCGGAGTGGCTGGACCGACGGGTGGTTATCGGGCTTGCTATTGTTGTTGTGGCAATCATTGGCGATGGGGTGAGACGCGAAAACCAGGAGTTCTATGCCACGGTTACCAAGGTCTATGGCCGGGCATATGTCCAAAACAGTGCCACAGCAAGGGCGGAGCCGCTGAAGGTGGGTGCCAAGCTGGCTGATCGTAATGTGGTGCAGACCGACAGTGGGTCTAGTGTTGCTATGGAGTTTCCTGATGGCAGCGTGATCACTGTCGCTCCTGATTCTCGCCTGGTGGTGAAGATGATTGAATACAACCGAGGCGGCGCTTGGCGGGGGCGGTCATTCTTCTTGAGCGTGGGACAGATTTGGGCGCGAGTCTCACCTCGTTTTGGTAAAGGATCCGAGATGCGCGTCTATACCCCCTCCTCGGTGGCGGCGGTGCGGGGTACAATCTTTTCGGTCTATCAGCCTTCGGCAACCGGCAGCACCAACATTCGGTGTGCCGAGGGCATGATAGCGGCCTTCGGCTTTCGGGGGGCTCCCATTGCTGTCCCTGCGAATGGTCAAACCAGCATCGGCCGGGGCCAAGCGGCAGGGCCTGTCCAGAGCTTGTCGAGCAGTGACTGGCGGTCGTTCAATCAGATGGATTTGACGAAGCCGATTCCTCCGGAGTACTGGCTGGAGACGTTTGAGTTAACGCTGACCCAGCTACTTGATGCGCCTCTGACTATCTTGGGTATTGGCAAGTGCAGTTGGGGGGTAGGCAGCGCTGACTTCGCGCGCCGCGCTGCCACTCTTGAAGGACTGCGGCTGCTCCATCAGCATCTGGAGGGCTACATCAACTACCCGGAGTACGTAAATCCGGCCACTTTGGCGGAAATAGGGCTCTCCAGCGAACACGCTCACAGAATCCTGTCAGTATTCCACGGGGAGGCTCTGGAGTTGTATCGCCCACTGGCCGATGGGCGTGGGTTTATCATATTTGTGCGCAGCCGTGACAAAGTCCGTACACCCTACAAACTGACCACCTTTGGTCCTCAGCGTGCCCAAGAGGGCGAGATAAATAGCTATTGGTATTAGGTAGACACAGCCAGGCGCAGGAGTCGGCGTCAGATGGGTAGCTGCGACTGTAGTAAGTGGTTGCGGGGAAGGCATTAGGTTGTCTGCTGGGCTGAGTCAGGTATTGGGGGTGAAACAAATGCTGGACCGACGATCGGACCGGGAAATACAACAGGAGATAGAGCAGGCTAGGGCTGCACGCCTCAGTCAGCTATCTTCAGCCGGCCAGGAGATATTTGAGGCCATACGCGCCCATACCCACATGGTGCAGTTTCTCGTTGTTGTCGGCATCATCTCTGTGTTAGTTGCGATCCTATTGCCTAACTTCCTGCAGGCCAAGCAGGCTGCTTACGTTACTACTTGTCTGGAGAAGCTGCGCCAACTTGGTCTGGCTATGGAGATGTATCGTATGGACTTTGATGAGTATCCTCCTGCGGAACAGTGGTATGCCGCGCTGGCTCGGCCCATGAGTGCTGCCGAGAAAGAGGCGCGGCCTTTCAAGTGTCAGCTTGATCGCACAGCGGACCCGACCTCCTATTTTTACATACCCTAACGATTCTTTGGTATGACGGCCATCAGACGGCAGTGGACAAATTTGACTGGATTAGCATGCGGCGCGAGGAATATCAAATAAGGCGCGACCCCGAACATCCGGAGTGGTTCTTCTTTGTGCCCAGCCCTGCTGCATCGTCGGAGCAGGGGACTCAGCCTTAAGGGCACTTGGGGTCGTTGCGCACGAACCTGCAATATGCAGCATCTCCGACTTTGCTTACTACTGTCGCAGACCTGTTTGACGTAATATCTCCCAGTACCCTGTCTGTGCCTTCTACAATGCAATTATTCTGCGTCAGCCCTGATGAAGTTGCCCCACGGAGATGTCAGGGAGGTCAGTTAGGCTCCGCGAGCGAACTTCTATGTAGTCAAGGCGATAACGACGATAGGGAGTAGCACGATGACTCTTACTCTGACTACAATGCTTGCGCTGGTTTTCTTGATGGGAATGTCAAGCGGTCTCGCTGGGCGGGTTGGCCCAGTAACAATGCCAGCCGAATTGTTGGAGCACCGGCAGATTTCCGGTCATGCCGAGCAGGGGGTAGCACTGGCCGAACAGTGGTATTTCGGTGCTACTGCGCACGGTATATGTCGCTTCACTACGGACTGGGAACTATTGGAGACAAAGCCCATAAGTCTGCCTGGGGTCAATCACCTGGGTGCTATTGACTACCACGACGGTTACATCTGGGGCGGTTTTCTTCATGGTCCCGTCGGGGACGGCAGCGACTATGATCCGGCTGACGATCGAGCCATAATCGCCAAGATTCGTGCCAAGGACCTGCGGGTGATGGGAATGTGGGATATCACTGACGATGTGACCTGGATTGACCCGGTCTATTTCGACGGCGAGCATTTGTGGGTGGGCGACGCCTCCGACCTGGGCATCCATCGCTACCACTTCGATAAGCAGGGCAGTCTGGTCCGTGATGGCATTTTCCGCTACCAGGAGGAGCTGCATTTCTCGCAGGGCATCCGCATTGTCGGCGACAAGCTCTATTCGATACACTGCTTCGGTTCAATGAAAGGTCTGTATGAGTTTCAAATTCCCGAGCAGCTCACTGAGCAGATAAACTATCCGACGCGGGTATGGAATGTTGAGGCAAGCGGCATGCACCTGGAGGGGTTCGACTTCATCCCGGGACATCCTGACCAGATCTGGGAGGCGCAATTCGACCACGTGGACCGCTGGAGACTACAAGGACTGGCCGGCGAATAGCCCCGGCTATACGGAGCACAGACAAGCGCCGACCGGAGCTATGTATTTCATTGGGTAGGTTATGCGCCGTGGTACTTTGAGTAGTTGCTGGTGTTAGTGTTGGTACAGGGAGGTAGTGGCAGAACTTGGCGAGGCCAGTTGCGGATCGAATTGCGTATGTAATTGATAGCTTTCCGTCACATGCGGCGAGCAAGGCTGGGCGGCAAATCTTAGCGCTGGAGCGTCAGGGCTTTGTGGTTATACCGCTGGCCTTGCACCGGGATGGTACCAAGGCTGTTTCCGAGACGAGTAGGTGGCTTGCGGAACGTGTAATCTACCCCCCACCGGTGCTCTCTCTGCGCTGTGCGGTCAGCCAGCTTGTCGCCTTGCTCCGTTACCCCAGCGGTTATCTGCTGGCTCTGCGTCTGGCCGTGGGCCGCATCGTTGGCTATCCTCGACAGGCAAGGGAGATACTGGCGAGTCTGGTGCGGGCG
>JALGTJ010000238.1 GCA_029821415.1 Candidatus Zipacnadia bacterium | reverse complement strand
ATGCCTACGGTCAAAGCGTTCAATTCGCGAGCAATCTCGGCAATGATAGGACTGGCCCCGGTTCCTGTGCCGCCACCCATTCCAGCAGTAATAAAGACCATATCGGAGTCATCAAGGCTCATGAGGATTTCCTGACGGCTCTCTTCGCCGGCTTGACGGCCGATGTCCGGATCACCACCGGTGCCCAGTCCGCCGGTGAGCTTCTCTCCAATTTGTAGCTTCTTGTCGGCTGCTGACAATTCCAGGACCTGCAGGTCAGTGTTGACCGCTATGTACTCAACACCCATAACCCCTGCCTCAATCATCCGATCCACAGCATTCGACCCCCCACCGCCGACACCAACTACTCGTATTCGGGCATATTCCTCTACGCTATCTAACATTATCGGCCCCTCCCTCGGCTGACCTGCGTGTGAAAAGGCTCGCGAAACTCACGAATGTTGCGATTATAATATCCCCACTACCAACCTGTCAAGACGGCACCGTACGGCAAACGCCACTGCCTGCTATGCTGACTGTTCTGGTTCACTCATCGGTTTGTTCTTCGTCAGCGTTCTCTTCTCCTACATCCTCTTGCTTAACACAGACACAAACCCGGGCAGGGCGCACCACTCGATCGTGTATCTTGTAACCAGGGCGAAATTCCTCAATAATCTCGCCGTTGGCCACTGCATCATCTTTAACAACTCTACGCTCGACCGCTTCATGAATACGCGCATCAAATTGCTCACCCACAGCCTCCACCCTTTTCACGCCAAACTGCCCAAGTACATCCTGCAACTGTCGGTATATCATCTCCACACCAGCCAGAATCTCTTCGGGCGACTCGTCTTCGCTCTGTGCAGACTGCAGCGCCAGTTCCATATGGTCCAGGACCGGCAACAGGGCCGTTACAAGCTGCTCGTGAGCATATTGGAGCTGCTGAGCACGCTGGTCAGCTACGCGCTTGCGGTAATTACGTAGCTCAGCCGCTGCGCGCAAGTAGCGGTCCTGATACTCGGCAACTTCGTTTTCCAGCTCCTCTATTCGCTTTTCAAGCTCTGCCTGTGGCGCAGACTCCTTCTTTACCGTCTGTTCAGTTTCCTTTTCGTCTTCAGTTGCCTTGTTGGATTCCGTCTCATCAGGCACTCACTTGACCTCCAAATTCTGTCAGTTCTGCCCAGCGTAACCACCACGAAATGGCAAATCGACCGATAGAAGAATTGCCAGACCGGGAGCGGATTACTCGTTTGCTGTCGGCTCCAAATCGCTGAGGCTATTCTGAATGGTAAGCTTCGCCGCTTAAGACCTGGCCGACTTGCTCCGCAACGCAGCTTACCGCTGATATTACTTCGGGATAAGCCATGCGCATCGGCCCCAAGACACCAAGAATCCCCCGCCGATTGCTCGGCCCCCTGAATCGCGACAGCACGGCACTACACCGTTCCAACTGTGGTATAGCGTGCTCTGATCCAATCAATACCGCCACTTGTTGCGTTGTGCCGGCCATCGTCAACAACTCTCGCAACATTTGCTGCTCGCCCAGCGCCTTGATCACCGCCTGCAAGTACGAAGGCTGTTGCGACTCAGGTTCTTCCAGGATGTAGGCTGTCCCCTCAACATAGACCCGGCTCTCGTCTGAGGCCAGAAGTTGGCGACGTACTGCCGCCAGCACCTTCTCGAAAGCTGTCTCCTCGCCAGCCTGTGCGGTGACCTCTTCAGGTGGCACGGCCGACGCCAGATTATTCAACTGCTGCTTGATGACACTGCTGAGACGATTGATCTGCTCGATGTCAAAGCCCCTATCAGACCGAACCACAAATTCGTGCTGCTGTCCGCTTGAATACGTACAACTGACTCTAATAGTCTGGGCACTAACCGGCTTGATTGCGATACCGGTCAGGCGCGGCGCGGGCGGGCTTGGCTCAACAGCCACCGCCGGGTGCTTGACAGTATCAGCCAACAGTTTGGTGCTTAGCCGCAGGATCTTGTCAGGATCCGGCTCTATGTGCCGGTATTGACTGTGAATCCAACTTAGCTTGTCCAGCGGCAGGCTACCGGTGACTGCCAGATTGTTGACATAAAAGCGATAAGCCTTCTCAGAAGGTACTCTCCCGGCGGAGGTGTGTGGCTGGTGCAGATAGCCGTGCTCGCACAACTCAGCCAGTTCATTGCGAATGGTGGCAGGACTGAAATTCAACTCAGCCCGCTCGGCCAGAGTCTTCGAACCGATCGGCCGAGTAGCATGGATGTGTTCATCAACCAAGGCCGACAGAATAAGTCGCTGGCGCTCGGTCAGTTCCTCGCCTGTATCCGTTGACCTGAGTTTGCTATCCGTCATCTCTGGGTCCGCCTAAACAGACATTACTACTATTAACGAGTTTCAGAGCCTAATCAAGGACATCTACTACGATAAGGACAGCGCGCGGGGGCTACCTTCAACCTTTATGTGGTTCATTGAGGAGGTCGGGGAGCTGGCCCAGGCGCTGCGGAGCGGCAACCCTAACGAGCTTGCCGAGGAATTCGCCGACGTGCTGGCATGGCTGGCGACCAGCGCATCTATTGCCGGCGTTGACCTTGACGAGGCAGCACAAAAGTACGCCAACGGCTGCCCCAAGTGCGGCCAGACTCCCTGCCAGTGTCCCGAGCCTGCCGGCTGCAATCCCCAGCAGTGGCAACCATAATCGCCAGCAACTGAACAACCGATACCACGCTTATTGGCTCGCTTCCTGCTCATTGGTATCCACCTCGGGGCACCAGTCTGTATACGGACAATCTGCGCATGGTGCGGCCGACGGAGCAGACGGACGCTCCTGACTCAATTCAACCTCCACAAGCTGCTTCAGAGCTTCCTGCAGGCGCTGCTCCTGAGCAGCCAACTGCGAAGGGCCTATCTCAACCTCTTCAAGACCCTCTGGGGTGACATGCACAAGTCGCGGATGCCCATCTGCAAAGCATAGTCCGCAAGGTCAGCCTCCGTGAGCTGCCAGTTTGTCTTGAAATCCACGAACTGGTGCTGATCCGAGAGAACCAAATCAACCTTGCCGCTGATGTCCACCATTACCTCGTCCAGTTGACGTAATAGATGTACCGGTCGTTCTACGGCATCAGGCGTTACGCTACGCTGTGCCCACGGGCTTGCCTGGAAAGCAGCCACCAGGCCGCGAATACGCTGGATTGCGTCACCATCCAGCTCAACCGGTGCCCCGCGGCACAGTCGCTCCAGGTAGTCCGCATCGGGGGGCTGACCGCGTCGATAGTAAGCGGCCACATAGTTGTGGAAGCAATTTCCTACCGCCAGTTGCGCTGCCGAACCAGCCTCAGCGCGCAGCTCACCGATCTGCCAGCGGCGACTTATCCACCAGCGCACGGGACAGGCCAAGATATCGCGCAGGGCACTGAAGCTGGTGTGAACGATGGCCGGCCGGCTGGGAAGTTCCAGGTTAATCGGCAGTTTCGCCGCTACCAACGGTGCGGCCGACCGGTAGCCGGAGCCCTGGCTGACCCTCGCAGCCAGTTCCTCGCCCCACTCTTCCTGTGCTCCCACCAGATGCTCACCCCAGGGAATCTGAGGGCTACTCGTAGCGCCGGCTGCATAGGTGACGCATACCAGTTGCTTGGCGCGGGTCAGTGCCACATACCACAGGCGCTTCTCTTCGCGCAAGTCCTGCTCGTTGCCGGAGAAGAACTGGTAAGCTCGCTTCCTCGCTGAGTCTTCGCCGTCTACCTTAAAGCCCAGCAACCCCCAGGTATCGTCATATACAGGAGTGTGGCCCTTGGGCTCCCAGGCCATCACAAAAACAGCGGGGAATCCCAAACCTTTAGCGCTGTGAATGGTCATAACCTGCACAGCATCCCGGGCGGGCAGATCCGCCGCCGGCAGCTCCAGCCCCTCTTCTGCCTGGTAAAGATCAATTGCGCGGATTAGCTGGCCCAGGCTGGCGGCAGCCCCGTCGGCGTCCAGCTCTTTGATAATCGCCTCAAAAGTAGCCTTCACACCGCCAGCGGCGGCGCGTTCCGCCGCAGTCATCCCGGACAGGGGGATATTCTCCAGCATCATCTCCAGGACGCTGCGCGCCGGGTGCAACACGCTCGCTCGGCGCAATCTTGTGAGCAACTCACAGAACTGTGCCAGTCGTTCAACGGGCATCTCGTCGCGTTCGGCCTGAGGGCGCCAGTCGTCCCGATGCTCGATCAGCTCAGTCAGTGCACTGATAATCGCCTGCTGACCAGGTCGGCGCTTGTCCGCTTCGTCGTCTTTCCCGGAATTGGGCCGAGTGGCCAACAGAAACAGTTGCCGGTCGTTCAGGTTCACCGGCGGTCGGGTCAGCAGCCGTACTAACGACGCATCGTCGAAAGGGTCCGCAATAACCCGGGCCAGCGCCACTACATCGCGGGCCAGGGGATGATCAAAGAAGCCCACTCCTCCCATCGCCTGGTAAGGAATCTGGCGCTCCTCAAATGCGGTCTTCAGC
>JALGTJ010000237.1 GCA_029821415.1 Candidatus Zipacnadia bacterium | reverse complement strand
GTTGACAGTAACCTTGAATGCAGAGTTCTCAGTAGACGAACCCATGGCGAACTCGTCCATATTCGTCTTACCGACCATGGGCAGCAGTGCCTGGCTGCATCGCTGCACCACCGTGGCATCGTAGGGCGGGGCGAAATTCTCCAGCATCTTTGAGCCACAGGTAGTAGGTAGTCCCCGCGTGCACATTACATCCTTAATCGCGATGGGTATCCCGGCCAAGGGGCTGGGTGTCTCGCCTTTGGCTATCTGCTCATCGGCCTGCCTTGCCTGAGCACGGGCATGGTCGGCGGTTACCGTGAGAAATGAATTCACCGTCTCCTCGACTTCGTCAATTCGCCCTAAACAGGCCTCAGTAGCCTCCTGCGCGGATAGCTCTCCGGCGGCTATAAGATCTGAGCGATTCCCGCGCGCAGTCCTCGCGGTAGACGTTCTCCATAGCAATGGCGTGCGAAGTACTCTCCACCTGCTCAGTATCCAACTCCTGAAGCTGCTGGAAATATACCAGAATGCGGTTCAGTTCCTGCCCTACGCGCTGCAATTCCTCTGGTGGCAGAGCTAAATGCGCCAGATTGGCGACGTGCTGAACCTCCTCGGGGGATATCTCAGCCACGAGTAATAGCCTCCTGGGGTGTTTGGTAAAACTGTGAGTAATATTAGCACACTGGGTCTGAAGCACTGGCTCATCGTCGCACCGTGATCAGCGTCATAGCCTGCTGTTGCAGACCGCTGTCGGCTGTGGCCCGAATGCGCAGCAGATAGCGTCCAGCCGGCAGTTTGGTGCCGGTTACCCCGCGTGTATTCCATAGCAGAATGCTATGGCCTGGCTCGCAGAGTCGTCCGGTGGCAATGCGGGCCACTGGCCGCCCTGTGATGTTGAGCGCATCTACGTCCACGCATCCGGCCGTTAGCATCTGCAGGTGGATTGCCACGTTACCGGCTGGTGCCTGCTGAGCAAAAACACTGGCGACCAGTGCCCCAGCTCCGCTGGTGCCTACAGTCGGCCCAGCATGAGGAGTAGTGGGTTCGCCGCTGGCCGGTTCATAGCCATCACTGGCTGAGAAGTAGTAGCTGTAATCACTGCCGGCGGGCAGCCGCATGCCCAGATGGTAGATGACGCCGGCGGCATAGTCCAGCGACTGGCCCGGCAGCAGTGCCATCTCGTGGGGGCTTTGCCCGAACTCAGCGTCGCTCTTCAGCAGATGTAGCTGGATGTACGCAGGCGGCTGGCCGTCAGCGTCTATGTACTTGACCCGAAAGTCGACGTACTGGTACGGGTCAACGCTGTTCGGACTGACTCCATCGTCCCGGCTGCCTGCCAACCCGCTTCACTCCAGGTGTGGCGCTGTGTTGGACTGCGGCGATATGACCGGTTTGTAATAGACGATTCCGGCTCCGGGGTTGTCGGCTCCGTCAATAATTCGTCTATCAATAAGGCTGGTATCAGCAGTGCCCCACCAGTTGTTCTGCGCGCGGATGTTATGGGCAGACTCGTTGTAGATATCGTAGCTGCCATTGTTGGTGAAATTATTCTGTCCGTCGTCATCGGTGGCGGTAGTATAGAGGTTCCCCAGATTAGGGCGCGCTTGGTTGGTAATACGCACGCCGATACTATCATTGTCAGTAATCTGGCAGTGATAGATGGTGGGTTGCGCCGTTCCCGAGATGAAAAGGCCGTAGTCGGAGCACTCGGTGATCAGACAGTCTTCCAGGCGCGGGGAGGCACTTTGTATTAGCACTCCGGTAGCTGCGTGCTGGATACTACAGTATTCAAGCATTCCCCCTGCTGCGGGATAGAAGGATATACCCTCCCACGAGCCGTTTACCGGAGGCTGAGCGGCAGTGGTAAAGACTACCGGCTGTAGGACCGTGCCGTGGGCTTCAAGCCGGCCTTTGATGTAGACGCTACCGCCGGCGATAGCCACGCCTGGCTCAAGTGTCCACGTCGCCCCCCAGGCTACGGACAACGCGGTTCCTCCAATGTTGGCAGTCAGAGCGAAGGGCACGCCCTGGGCATGCCAGGTCTGCGACGAAGGCAGGTCCGGGTCACGGTGGCAGGCTACCCCTACCGCCTGGCAGCCATTGTTGACGTATCGGTTGCCGTTGCCGAGCATAAAGCAGTTGCGGGCTACCGCGTAGACCGGATAGTCGCCGCTGGTTGTGAAGGTGCAGTCGGCAATAGTTCCGCTCAGCGTCAGGCCGCTGAGCCGCAGGTGATTGCGGCCATTGCTATGGAAGCGAGAATTGGCAATGTGGAGCTGGCTGCTGCCGTAGGCGATTATGCCATCATACTGGCAATCGCGGATCAGTCCGTTGTTGAACACCAGTAGGGCATCATCCACGGTAAAGGCCGTGTCGGCTAAGCGTACGTTGGTGTCTGTCAACTGTGCTACACTGCCTGGGTACAGGAGGATGCCGTCCCAGCAGCCGGGTGTTTCAGTGGGGCCGCGGATAACTGTGGAGGCTTCTCCTGACCGACCCGTGACAAGTGTGCCGTAGACCTCTATACGGCCAGCTATCAGTTCGCAACCAGCCGCGATGGTTAGACGAAAACCGGAGGGAATCTCCAGAGTATCAGACGAACCTACCAGCATATCAAATGGCAGGGGCTGGCGCTTCCATATCTGGCTGCGCCGAATATCGTCGGCGGCACTGCAACTGACCCCGATTAGGTCCTTACCGTTGTTATGAAAGCTCAGGTTATCCTGGAGCATACCTACGCAATTGGCCTTGAGGTGGATGGGGTATTCACCATTGCTCAGGAAAGTGCAGCCGGAGATAGTACCGACTGGATCCGGCGTGATAATATACAGACCGCGGCGCTGGTTATAAGCGAAGGTGGCGGTTTCAACCTGGATGATGGCGTCGTTGAGCGCAACTAATCCATCCTGGCCAGCGTAGAGAAACCAGCAAGTGTCGAACTGCGCCCAGCCCCCGTCAACTGTCACGCAACTGGTCCCGGCCCAAAATGAGGTACCAAAGAACTGGCCGACACTGCCGGAGGTCAGGTAGATTCCTGCCCAACTGCCGGGCGTGGTTGGGGTAGTGGATTTGAAGACTACCGGCTTGTGGCGCAGCC
>JALGTJ010000236.1 GCA_029821415.1 Candidatus Zipacnadia bacterium | reverse complement strand
TGCCTCGATAGTAGCTAGATCTTCTGGTACCTCATTGATCAATTCGTGGTGGCTAGTATATTGCTGCTGGGCAGATAGCACTCGCTCGGCCGTCTCGTGAATGTTAACTTCTGCAATCTCCATATCCAGAGCCCGCCCGGACTCGATGCGGGAGATATTGAGCAGATCACTGATTAGCCGGGTCAACCGGTCGCATTCCTGGTCAATAATCTCGTAAAACTCCCGCCGTGTTTGGTCGTCATAGATACCTTCAGTGTCGTCCAGCAGGGTGGCAATGAATCCCTTGATGGAAGTCAAAGGAGTGCGTAGTTCATGGGAAACTGTTGAAACGAAGGTGGTCTTCATCCGCTCTACGTGGCGAATATCGCTGATATCGGTAAATATTGCCACGATGTCAGAGGGCACATCGGTTTCGCTGAAGACTGTGCTGGTCTCGGCCCGGAAGACCCGTTCGCCGGGTAGCTCGATCTCCGTGGAGTGTTCCTGATGAGTCTGCAACGTTTCGGTGACTAATTCCAATATATCCTTGTGGGTGATGACCTCTGTGAATTGTCTGCCCTCATATCCGTCTGCCGGCAGCTCCAGCATTTCGCACGCAGCCTGGTTGATCAGGCGGATATTGCCGTCGGAACTAATTACCATCACCCCGGCCTGGATGCTTCTTAGAGTGTCTTCCAGGCGTTCTTTTTCTTCGGTTAGCCTGATGTAGAGCTGGGCATTGGATATGACGGCAGCCGCCTGCTCGCCGAGCATTTCCAGCAAGCGCAGGTCGTCCTGATTGAATTCTTGTTCATATCGCTTGTTGCAAGCGTGAAGGACCCCGATTGTCCGCTCGTGGACGACGCGTTCTTCCTCGTTGCGCTGCTTTATGATCAAGGGTACACCAATGCCATTTCTTATTCGCAACTTGGAGACAATGTCGGGCAAGACGCGGGGGTCATTCAATGCATCGTTGTAGATGGCCGACTCGCCGGTACGATATACTCCGCCGGTAATACCCTCGTCGGGGCTGAGCGCGATTTCGGCGGCCTGTTCGTCGGTTATGCCGAGGGCAGGAGGCAGCAGGGTCAACCGGCCATTCTCGGCATGATATAGAAAGATCATTACCTTCTCGGCCTGCACGATCATGGCGATCTTACTTACCAGCCGCGTTAAGGTCTGCTGCAATTCGGGGCGAGTGACAATAACCCCTGGCATCTCTGCCACAGTAGTAGTGATCTGGAGTTCCGATTCAAGTTCACGGATCTTGCGGTGAAGATCGCTGACCACCAAGCGGTAGCGCTCCAGCTCTTTGCGCAAGGTCACCGGGTCTTCGGGGGCGACGTCTTGGGCCATTTGAGCTACGTCCTCCTCGGGACTTGTCCAATCAGCAGTACGGCGCGTAATCGGGCTATTTGTCATTGGCTGCTGTACTAACCTCTGCCCGGCTTGCTAACCAATAACCCAGGCTTGAGGGGCAACCGTTCCTTGCGTCACCACTGTTGCCGGCTGCATGCTATTCGGGCTGCTGCTGGCTCGGTAGTGCCGACATATTTGCGCAGCCAATGTTCTTCGAGTTTATGCAAGGTGATTATAGCCGTCGGTATCAGGGCTGTCAAGACAAAGCAGCGCGGGCGGCCTGCCTTATCTCGTCGTCAGGATGGTGCTCAGCGATGAAACCGATGGCAGCTTCGTCACCACGTTGTTGTAACTGAGCGAGATACTGGCTCATAGCCTGGGCGATGTTCTGGGCCATTGCTTGCAGGCGGGCGGTATCACTGATGGCGATCAAATCAGCGCTACGCTGGGCACGGGCCAGGTGCTCGATCCATTGCTTGTGGTTAGCCAACCTCATAGCTGCTTCTCGCTGAGTATGGGCGAAGGGACAGGCTTTGACAACGGCCAACAGAGCCTCACCTGCGCCAGGGTCAGGGAGGCGATCGGCAAGCTGCTTGACGATCAAGTCGCGAATGGGATCATGGTCAATCTGTGCCGCCTTCTGTCTTGACACTGCTCGGCGTTGGGCAGCAGCGGCGGATATCTCCTGAGCTTCGGCTATAATATGCTCAGGGATTGCTTCAACGCCTTCCTCCGCTTCGAAGTCACGTAGCATTGGCTGGCTCGGACCCGCGGTAGTGGCCTCCAGACCAGGTCGGCGCGGCTGGCGTCGCAGGCACGCTGCCCAGGCCAGGGATTTATACTCTTGGTGTTCAAGGAGACGGGTAACAGCCCGGCGTGCGGCTAGCTCCGAGGCGGTAGGTAGCAAACGGGCGAGCAGATCCCAGCGGTCATCCTCGATTAGCCGGTCCAAAGCTTCGTCGACATCGCGGCTGGTGGCTGGCTCAATCATCGCGCTTATTTGGCGGCCGTATCGGCTAAGTATGTCCAGGTCCATTTGAGTTGTATCACCCCTCGTGAACTTGTAGTGGTCGTAGTGG
>JALGTJ010000235.1 GCA_029821415.1 Candidatus Zipacnadia bacterium | reverse complement strand
GACTTCTTGCGCTACTGGCGCAAGTGGATCCTGGAAGGGCGTTTTGGAGTCATCTCCATTGCCGAAGCTGAGTATCTTCACTACTTACCACGAACTCTCTATGCTCCTGACGGCTCGCGGCTCTCACCTACCGAAGCCAAAGCCCAGGGGCGCACAGACTGCAAACCGGTCTGGCGAGCTGACCAGCCCCCCATCCAGTACCTCACTCACGACCTCGGGCCGCTCCTGGAAGTCCTGGACGATCGTGTGGTTTCCGTCACTTGCCGGAGCGCGCCCTGGCGATCCCCGGATGCCCCCCTGCGCTCAGACGGCCAGATCGCGCTGTTCCATACGGCCAAGGGCCTGCTCATCAAAATCATGGTTACCCTCAATACCCGCCGACCTGCCGAACACCGTTACCGGCTCTTCGGCACCGAGGGAAGCGCCGAGTGGTTCAGCTACGAGGGCTTCTGCCGCCGGTTCGACCGCAGCCGTGAGGAGCAAGAGGGTTGGGAGAAAATTGACATCGGCACTGCCGCCCTTGACGACCTCACCGACGGCCATGGCGGCACGGACATCAAGGTGGCCAGATACTTCACGGAGGCGATACTGGCAGACAAGCCTGCTCCCATTGACGTCTATCGCGGGATTGAATTCGCACTGCCGGGCATTATCGCCAGTCGCTCCGCGGAGATGGGTGGCGCACAACTGGCTATACCTGACCTGCGTCGGCAGCCGTTCTCCACGACAACCTTCTGGGACGTTGTCGGCCTACCTGACACTGAGCCTGCCGGTCAACCCTATCAAGCACCGTAAGCCTGGGCGTCTGCTGCGACGTGCTCGCGCCTTCTATTTCGGCCCAGAAGCGGAAGAGTTAATTATGAAAGCACGGATAGAAGCGTTGTCTGTTGTGCTTGCAACGACGATTCTGCTTGCAGGCTCGGTCCGCGCAGACCGTGACCCGCGCTTTGGAGTGGTATGCCCATGGTCCGAGATCGGGCAGACGGGCGTGCTGTGGAATCGCTGTGGAGGCGGCGCCACCGGCTTGGGCGATTGGCCGCGCACCGAGAAGCAAGATGATGTCTACGACTGGACCGAGGCCGAGTCCGAGTTACTTGGCTTCCACCAGGCGGAAGGGCTGATTCCTGCTCCTATCATTAGCTATACTCCGAAGTGGGCCGCCGATACGCCGGAGGGGGCGGAGCCCAACGTTCACTATCCGCCACGCGACTATGCTGAGTACGCAGAGATCTGCGCGCAGTATGCCTTCCGCTTTCGGGGACGAGTGCCAACCTGGGAGGTATGGAACGAGCCCAATATCGGTTTCTTCCGAGGTACCATCCCACAGTATGCGGAGTTGCTAAAAGTAGGCAGCATCGGAATCAGTCAGGGCGACCCGACAGCGCGGGTGGTCTTTGGAGGCACGGCAGGTGTGGATACCTGGTTCATCCGCCGCTGCTACGAGTACGGAGCCGGGCCTTACTTTGACATTATCGCTGTTCACCCATACCAGTGGGGCAAGATCTTCGACGATCGGTGGTTCCTCGAGAAGCTGCAGCGGCTACGCACGCTCCTGGATGAATTGGGCGACAGCGAAAAGACCATTTGGCTCAACGAGTTCGGCTGGCGATCCGGTGAGTCGCCGCAGTCTGAAGCGATGCAGGCGCGCCTGCTGGTCCAGTGCTACGTAACCGCGTTGTCCTTGCCTCACTTGGGCATCACCAAGGCTTTCTGGTTCGTGGTCAAGGACTGGGGAGCCCCCGGGTACGGACTATACCGCACTGATGGCAGCAAAAAGCCTGCCTGGTATGCCCTGCGGACAATGACCCGTCAGCTCGCCCACCGACCATACCTGGGCCAGCGCGAGACAAGGGATGCACGGATTTACGCCTTTGGCACCTGTCCACAAGCTGACGACAATGTGCTGGTGGTCTGGGCCTCAGGATTGGAACCAGTGTCTGTGATACTACCTACCGGATACCGCCAGGCGAAGGCTTTCGACATTATTGGCAATGAATTGTCCGTTGAGATCGATAATGGTGGCCTGCGCTTAGAAGCTCGACCCGAACCGACTTATCTGCATCTTCCCTCCCAAGTTGTCAGTGAGTTAATTACCCCTGTTCCCATTCGCTCTTTCCCGGATCCGACAGAGCTGCAGGCACGGCCGCTGGTGGCGG
Organism: Candidatus Zipacnadia bacterium; assembly: GCA_029821415.1. Lineage (GTDB taxonomy): Bacteria > Armatimonadota > Zipacnadia > Zipacnadales > Zipacnadaceae > JALGTD01. Next base: position 263 of record JALGTJ010000235.1, on the reverse strand, counting down.
CAACAGTCTACCCCCAGGACGGCACCGCCCGGCCATTCCTAATGCGTGGTACGCGCACGAAATTGAGAGTCCATATCTTTAACGGCACAACAGATGACGGAGAGGCGAACCTACAGTTCTTACTGGGCGACGGACTCGACAGAGCGACACTGAAGGTGACGGCAGCGTCCAGCAAAATGACCGAGGCGACTGTCAGTCTGCGTGCGCCGCCGGAAGCGGGCACAGGGCTGGTGTCTCTCCATATATCAGGGGAAATCGCAGGG
>JALGTJ010000234.1 GCA_029821415.1 Candidatus Zipacnadia bacterium | reverse complement strand
GGCCAGTTGTGGATCGTAATTGGGCATAGTTGGGCAATAGATGATGTTGGGCAGTTGCGACAACGACGAGTTCGTTCCGTAGGTGGGGTCCACGCCCGCCATCATAAGGGGTAGGCCTCCGTAGTCGTTAAGGAGCAGTTGCGCGCAATAGCGGATTTCGTCATACCAGTCCGGACCGCGCTCATCCCAGCCGTAGACGATACAGCGGTCAAAGAAGCTGGCGTCCCGAATCGGCGGGATTATGGCATTAAGCCGTTGAAGCCGTTGCCGCAACGCAGCAGCGTTCGACCCTATGACGTGAGCTTCTGGCGGCATTTGGGCCACGAGAAGAACGTTCTGCCCGCGCCGAGCGAAGCGGATCATATTGTCCGGCGTCGCGTAGGGTTCGTTGCCGTAGATGGAGACGATGTTGATCCGGCGATCAAGTAGAAACTGGAAGAACTTCTCCTGGAGCGCGTCGTTCCATCGTTCCTTGTAGAACTGCTTCGCCCAATAGTCGTGCCAGGACAGGATGTTCTTGAAGTGCCACGTTTCGGGCAACACAACATTGGCGACCTCCACAACCAGCCCAAGTGTGCGTTCCAGTCCGTGCTCAGCAGTGACGTGGATGGTCCCGCGGTAAGTACCACTGGGAATCTCACGCGGGACATGCACCTCAACCCAGACTGGCTGCGATTCGCCCTTCTTCACAGCGAAGGGGAAGTTTTTGAGGAGGGGATCCGGCCACCAGCCCACGTAGTCGAACTCGCGCGGGTAAGGGTTAGCCGCAGCGAGAATCTCCGTGTGTACAAAGCCCACTGGTTTTATCACGACAGCCTCAGCGGGGATAACGGCGGTAGCGCCTCTGAGTTCTGAGGCCCAGACGCGTACGCTGGTCAGGTCGCTGTCGTAAGCAAGGATAACCAATTGTGTGCATTCGGTCTCCCCGCGCACAGCCAGGATCTTTTCTTCGTTGGTGATCTGGATATGGAGGGGGCAATCCTGTAGGAAGACGTGGGTCGTGGACGGAGCAAAACCGGCGACAAAGCCAACGTTGCCGTGGCCAAGCGCGCGATCCTCTTGTATGGCTTGTTGCACCGAGAGCACGCGCGAATATCGGAGGAGGAGCTTATCGAGCTTGACGGCTTCCTCCACGTAGTAGCGTCGGCCCTCAACAGGAAGATTGTATGTGTCGGGAAGCTGCTGGCTTTGGGCAAGCAGTTTCTTTGCCTGCGCCGCGCCGGTCGCCAGGTGCTGGATATCCTCCTCCGGCAGCGCACCTCCGAGTGCCTGCGCCTCCCTTTGCCGCTGACTAAGTGTCTCCGCCAGTGTGGTGAACTTCCTCTCGCTCCAGGATTTGAAATTGTCGTGCATTTCGATGTCATCAAACCAGGCCTCCCCCGCATATCGGACGATGAGGAAGATGTTGAACTGCGTTGCGCCGAGCGGAGCGGTGAAACTGGCTGTGATGAGCGTCCAGTCATTAGTTCCTTTGACCACATCACAGCGCGGGGAGCTATCCAGCCACCCTTTTGCTGATTTCAGGCGCACGGAAAATCCCGCCTCGTTGGTGACGTTGCGCGTCTTTACAAAGCCGGTCACCGTATAGCTCAATTGGGGGACAACTTCCCCGGAGATGATAAAGACCGCACTCTGGGCAGCACCGACGGGGGCATCAGCACGCCCCCGATTAACAATGTGAAACGACGCCTCGCCTGAGTGCTTGACGGAAGTATCGCGAGAAAACGAGGCATCCACATTTTCTGATGTCCACCATGATACGTCGGCGGGCTGACTTGCATTGTCCACGGCTGGCTTTTCGGCGCCCGGGTTTGGAAGGACAACGGGCAGTGCATACCCAGTGCTGGACATAAGCAGGAGGGCAACCGTTATGAGGTAAACGACTCGCAATAGTTTGTACATCTTATTCTCCTGGTAAAGCCATTGGCTGAGGACCTTCGTCCCTTTTCTCCGGCGTGCGTCCGCCTCCTTCTTGTAACAACCGCGAGCGGATTGAGGAATCATCGGCCATCCCTCGCCACAGGGAGCGATGCTGTACTCTATTGCGCCAACGTAGGTATTGGCGAAGCTGGCAGTCACCGATTTGCACTTAATCTCCCTTTGTCCGGAGGGTATTATGGTGCGAACAGGGAATTAGCCCACAGTCATATACTACTTGGAGAATGCAGGGGGAAGGCTCTGCTCACGACTAAGAAAGGATCACGCGTAATGACCCAACGCGAGAACTATCTTCGGACTGTCGAGTTTCGCGGACCTCGGTGGATACCGTGTATTATCTATGCCCAGCCAGCGGCGTGGCAGCATTATCGGGATGAGCTTATGGCGGTTGCTCAACGCCACCCTACGACGATCATAACCAAAGAGCAAAGAGATGGGCTCAAGCCCCGCAGCGGCGGCGTGAAGCCGGGCAGTGTTAACTACGACGACACCGGAGCTGAGTACCGAAAAGTGTATGGCAGCTATCGGGCAGGCGATGAATATACCGACAATTGGGGCACTGTGTGGCGCAATATCAGCGGAGGACTATCTGGTCAGGCCATCGGCTATCCTCTATCCGAATGGGAGGCGTTGGACAGCTACCAGCCGCCAGACCCGCTTACCCAGACTGCTTATGCCCAGCGCGGCTCATGGGAAGAGGCTGCTCAGATCATCAAACAAGCCAAGCAACGCGGCGAAATTGCCATAGCGCCGGCCTATCCCGATGACCGGTTCTT
>JALGTJ010000233.1 GCA_029821415.1 Candidatus Zipacnadia bacterium | reverse complement strand
GGTCACCGGGGCTATTGACTTTCTGGGCCGCGGCTTTGACACCCGCATCGGCCTGCCGCCGGGTCTGCCGCGCGACGAATCGGTGTGCACTGAATGCGGCAACTGCATAGATGTCTGTCCAACCGGTGCGCTGTCCTTCGCTGGTGCGCAGGGAGCGGGGAGAGTGTGGGAGCTGGAGCGCACAGTGACCACCTGTCCCTATTGTGGCGTCGGCTGCCAGATTGTCCTGCACACTCGCGACAACCGTGTAGTGAAGGTCACCGGTGAGCCGGGGCTGGGCGTCAATAAGGGGCAATTATGTGTGAAGGGGCGGTTTGGTTTTGATTTCATTGACCACAAAGAGCGGCTTACCCAGCCGCTGATTCGGCGCAACGGCGAGCTGATGCCGGTAAGCTGGGAGGAAGCCCTGGACTTCGCTGCGCAGCGCCTGGCCGAACTGAAGGCTGAATACGGCCCCGATGCCATTGGCGGTTTGTCGTCGGCCAAGTGTACCAATGAAGAAAACTACGTTATGCAGAAGTTTATGCGCGCAGCAGTGGGCACCAACAATATTGACCACTGCGCCCGCCTGTGTCATGCTTCAACGGTTGTTGGCCTGGCTAAAGCATTTGGCAGTGGCGCTATGACCAACTCCATTGAGGATTTCGAGCGAGCCGATGCTATCTTCGTGATCGGTTCCAACACTACTGAATGCCACCCCGTCATCGGCGCGGCTATCAAACGAGCTGCCCAGCGCGGTGTCCCGCTCATCGTGGCAGACCCGCGCGCCATTGAACTAACTGAATTTGCCACTGTGCACTTGCAGCAAAGGCACGGCACCGATGTTGCTCTCATTAATGCTCTCATCCATGTAATCCTGGAAGAGGGCCTCGAAGACAAGGATTTCATTGCCCAGCGCACCGAAGGATTTGAAGAGCTTCAGGCTGCCGTGAAGCCCTACACGCTTGAGGTTGGAGAGAAGCTCACGGGGGTTCCCGCCGAGGATATCCGGCACGCCGCGCGCATCTACGCGCAGGCCCCAGCCGCCTCCATCGTATTCTCAATGGGTATCACTCAGCACACCACCGGCACCGACAATGTGCTATCATTGGCCAATCTGGCTATGGTGACCGGCAATCTCGGTAAGCCCGGGGCCGGTGTCAATCCCTTACGGGGGCAGAACAATGTCCAGGGGGCGTGCGACATGGGGGCTTTGCCCGATGTCTATTCGGGGTACCAGAAAGTTGCCGATGAGCAAGTCCGAGCTAAATTTGAGGCGGCATGGGGAATTTCCCTGCCGGCCGGTCGCGGCCTCACCGTCGTGGAGATGATCGACGCCGCAGCCGAAGGAAAGCTCAAGGGACTCTACGTAATGGGCGAAAATCCTATGTTGAGCGACCCTGACAGTAACCATGTTGAGGAGGCCCTCAATAACTTAGAACTGCTCATTGTCCAGGATATTTTCCTCAGCGAGACGGCCCAACTCGCCGATGTGGTATTGCCGGCAGCCAGCTTTGCAGAAACAGAGGGCACCTTCACCAATACCGAGCGGCGTGTGCAGCGCGTGCATAAGGCACTTGACCCTCCGGGAGAGGCACGCGGAGACTGGCAAATCGTCTGTGACCTCGCCCACCGCATGGGCTATGAGATGTCGTATCCGGACGTGGCCGCCATCCAGGACGAGATTGCCCAGTTAACACCTATCTACGGTGGCATTACTTACGATCGGCTCCAAGAAGGCTCCCTGCAGTGGCCATGTCCCGATCGTCATCATCCCGGGACGCCGATTCTGCATGTAGGGGAGTTCACGCGAGGTTTGGGTAAGTTTCACTCGGTGGAATTCATTCCACCCCAGGAGTTGCCTGATGAGCAGTATCCATTTGTACTGTCTACTGGGAGGATTCTCCAGCACTTCCACACCGGCACGATGTCACGGCGCTCGGATGTGCTGGACGAGCTGGTATCTGTGGGGGTCATTGAGATCCATCCGGATGACGCCGAAGCTCTGAGCATTGTTGACGGTCAGTTGGTGAGAGTCAGCTCGCGACGGGGACAGATTGAGATTGCCGCCCGCGTAAGCCAGCGGGTGATGCCGGGCACGGTTTTCCTGGCCTTTCACTATCGTGAGGCACCCGCTAACCGCCTGACCATTGCGGCGCTGGATCACGGATTGCTGGCGCTATCCTTGCCGGGGGGCAGGCTCTTCGGTATGGTGGGAAGGCGAAGGGGTTACTGAAAGCTCCCAGCGGCCTCTCCATAATACAGCACGAGATTCGGCAACTAAACCTGGCCGGCATAGATGAAATTATTATCGTCGCCAGTGACCCCAAACCCTGGCGGGATTGTGCGTGCAACGTCGTCATAGACCTGAGGTCTGGCGTCGGACCTCTCGCAGGAATTGAGGCCGCGTTAGCGCATTACGGCAGCAGTTATGAGGCTACACTATTTCTGCCCTGCGATTTGCCAGCTATTACAAGCACGGAGATATCGCAGTTGCAGGCGGCTTTTACCAGCAATTCAGCTCCGGTCGCTGTTGCGGTAACAAACGACCTTTTTTGGGAACCGTTATGCGCAGTGGTACATAACAGCCTACTCAAGATAGTCAGCCAGGCCATTGATGACGGTGAGCGTCGGCCCCAAAGCGTATGGCGCGATGCAGGGGCGATAGAAGTCCACTTTGAGGATGCGACCCCCTTCTTCAACATCAACACACCCCGGGATATGGCCCACTGGCAGGCAGGGCTGGCGAAAGCTTGAGCAGGGCGCGCGCGGCGTTGGTGCAATTCTTTCTCACTCGCATCATCCTCAGCCGTTCACCCTCTCCGAGGCTGCTAACCGACGTTTAGGCCGCGCGCATACTGAGTGAACTCTCTCAGTAAAAGGCGCATTGTCCTCCAACGCCATCTGGAGCTCTCTCCCCAACTGAGAATAGCTCGGTCTCCTGCCAGATCTGGGTTAGCTATTGCTTCCGACCGATGCAGTATCGGCCACCAATTCCGCCAGATCGGCATAAAAGTGCACTTTTGGGGTAGACTAAGGTAAAGAACATATCAATCACAGCTCAGGCGTAACGCAAGGACGGAGCGTGAACACCGTGGGCGGGAGCTGGCGGGGACAACAGCAATGAGAGAGTGTGTGATATGTGCGATATTCCCCGATCACAAGGGGAGCCATTGCAGCATAGCGCAACTGTGCGCCCGGATCCGACGTGCGCGTCTTAAGCCGGGGGATTCGGGCAGGTGGTGCGAACTGCCGGGATCCTTCACAGCAGAGAATAAACCAATAATGGCGACGGCACACTCGACTCGCTACCCCCGTGCACACAGCGTGATACCCGGTTACTGGATCTGCGAGAAAGACGAAGAGTTTGAGCGCTTCATTAATGGACAGGCCCAGCCAGAAGAAGGCGCGGTAGTAGTGGATAGTCGTGATGAACAGCCCGAGGCCAGGTACAACAACGCAAAGTTAGAGATCCCAACTGATCTCCCAGCTCTTGAATACGACGCGGAGACCGGGATGCAGGAGGCTACTAAAATGGCAAATTCAGCTTCACACGGATACCTGACCTGGTCGAAGAACGGTCTGCAGGTAGATGTAGCTATCAATGGCAACGGCGAAGATGGGCCCGACGTGGCACATCTGAAGAAGGCTCTTAGGGGCTTCGAGCCGCCTCAGGAGGTCATGGTGACTGTTACAGAGGTACTGGGACGCGGCGCTGCCTGGATATCGTTGCAGGTCAAGCCGGGTGACCAGGCCCGATTGTTGATTTCAACCGGCTTGGTAATCGACCATCTAACCAACGCCGGGCTGTGTGATGAGGTCCTGCTCAGCGGCAATCCCGGACAACAGGAAATGTGACGCTGAGCGCACAGCGAGGTGGGGTCGGCGCAAACCAGCAATAGCAGGAACGGCTCGGCGTCATCAGATACCAATGCAGCAGTGGAAAACCAAACAAAGCCAGAAGGAGCAAGCAAGATGGACGCCAGAATGATGTCCGTGATAGTGGATGGCAAGCGTTACCGCACCGAGGGCGCCGAACTTCTCGCCAGCGACGCCAACTCGGCCGGCATCAACGAAGAGCACGTGGGCCGCAACACGTTCTTGTTCCGAACCGCCAAGGGCAGCTACTTCATGCAGCACCAGACAACCTGGCCTGGCGAGCGAGATTCGTTGACGCCCCTGGCCCGAGAAGAAGCCTTCCGGGTCTTCACGGAACTGCCGACTAAGATGATGGAGTATGAGGAAGCCTTCCCCGGCATCAAGATAGAAGACGCCTGAGGCACCAAGCCTCGCCGCGGATGCCGGTAGGCAATAGCAGGTTGTCGAGGCCGGGCAAAGCCATCAGTTTGGCAAGCAGTAGGTCACGGGCTTGGTATAGCCGATAGTAATTGTTCTCGGATGGTTGGCACCGCCGCTACTGTCAGGTCCGGCGCCGCCGTCCCCAGAAGAGGGTCAGTAGCACCACCAGCGGCACCCAGATGATGGCCGTGGCCCCAACCCAGGCCAGAGCGCGCGGCCACTACGCTCCAGCATTTCTGAGAGGAATCCCGCCGGCCCGCCGCGTTCCTTTAGCGTGAGCTGCAGCGTTGGCCAGTGCGTCTCCTCAGCCAGCTTCGTGAGAATCTCCTTCTCACGGCGCATTTCGCGGCGGAGCTGCTCGATCTCAGCTTCGAGCTGGCGCTTCTTGCGCGGGTTGGTCTCCTTCTCGTACTTTTCCACCAGCATCTGCTCGCGGTCAGCCCGGCTGCGGATCTCAGCGCCCTGGCTAAAGTACTCCTCAGTGACGTCCTGGCTCTCACCGACCAGCTTTATCACCGTGCCGAGCTTCCGCAGCTCCGCAATGGCCGGCTCAAAGCCGTCTTTCGGCAGACGGATGGTCAATACCGCCGTGTCCAGCGCGTGAGCGTCAATGCTGATCTCGTCGCTGGCCACGAACCCACCGTGTTTCTCCACAATCAAACGGGCCTCGTCGTAGGACTTCTCGACGTCCTTGACCTCCAGCTCCAGTTCTTTATCTACAACGACCTGCCGCTCCCCAGATAGGTCCCGCCAGGGCTCCTCCACCTCAGGCGCCTGGTGCGTACTTGGATGTGTAACAATGACTGATTCCGGAAGCATTGCGGGACGCCGCGCGGTCTTGTCAAGAACGACCGGCCCAGGGGTCTGGAGTTTCACGACGTCAGCGTCCAGCGGCCCTTCTCTCTCTGCGGGCGCCTCCGGAACCGGTGGCGCCGGGCGGGGCCCTGCCATTCCCCTTCGGAGCGGGCTGACTGGGCGGCGCGAGCGCCCGCCCGGGCGCGGTCTCAACCAGCTTTTCGCTGGAGAGTCGGCTCGCCATGGGCGTCGCCTGCTTCAGACGTATGAAGAGCGGCAAGAGTGTGAACAGGCCCACGGCCAGTACCAGCACTGCCGCCGTCGCGATGACGTTGCGCAGCGACAGGAACCACTGCGGTGCGGGGGACCTGCCCTGCTCCGCGTCTATTTGGTCCAGCGCATTCACACATCGCTGGCGCAGATCCCTGGGCGGATTCTCCTGCGGAAGATCGTGGAGAACCTCGTCAAGGGGCGATTCAAAGTTTTCAGTTCTGTCTTTGCCCATCATCGCACTCCTCTCCCAACTTAGGCTGCAAGATTGCCCAGAGTCGCTTGCTGGCCTCGTGCAGCCGCCACCGAATGGTGCCCGGCTCAACGCCTTCGGCCTGGGCGATCTCCGGCCCGGACATCTCAGCGAAGTAGCGCAG
>JALGTJ010000232.1 GCA_029821415.1 Candidatus Zipacnadia bacterium | reverse complement strand
GTCACAGCGCTCTATTTTCATCAACAGCAGTGCCAGGACGAGCAGGCGGAAGAATCTCAACAACAATTATTCACCGATGAGTGAAGGCTGGCCACGCAGACCGCCATTGCATCTGGGCATCTGAGCTGCTGAGGTGGTTCAAGGTATCTATACATCATCATCCGCAGGCAGAGCAAACAGAACCAACGCCGAGAGAATCATCACCATCCCACTGATGACAAAGGGCCCGCCATACCATCGCTCGAACACCCAGCCGGCAATCAACGGCCCGACCACCGAGCCAAGCGAGGCCGTGGCAAAAACCTTGGTGACATCCCGTCCCCGGGTTGACGGCCGCGAATACTTCTGAATCAAGCGGCTCTGAATAGGAATCCATACTCCCGCCCCAAACAAGTCGTGAGCCAGCCAAATAATCGCCGCTGCTGTCAGGTCAGGCACCAATCCTCCCATTGCTAAAGCAACCCCCTCCAGAATCACAAAGACAATGAAGAGCCGCTTGAGATGCCGCCTGACCACCCAGCCGACGAAGAGCAGGGTTATCGCGATACTGACAGAATGGAGCATCAGTATTGTGCCCACAATCGCCGTAGATGCGCCGAACTTCCGCTCCCAGAAAAGCTGCATCACGAAGCAGTGGCTGGTGGACAGACCGACTGTGAAAATGAACGCGGAAACGGTAATAATGATTAGGGGAGACGGCAAATTAAGCACTATCATACCTGCCAGCGATTGGCGGGGCAATGGGGCTTCACTATTGTCAACAGCCGGCCGCCGGTAGCCCAGGGCAAACACCAACGCAGCGACCGACAGCACCAGTGCTGAGGCGATGAATGAGCTCCAATAGGCCTGCTGCAACAGCAGCCATCCCGCTCCAAAGGCTCCCCCCGCTTGCGCCAGAGCCTGCAGGCCCCGGGCCTTGCCTACGCGGTCAACGTAGCGCAACTGGCCCTCATCATGGAGGGCCAGTTGGTACATAGTGTCAAAGACCCTGGCGCCGGCCTCGCGTATGCTTTTGAGTACAACCTGCCCCGCGAAGAACGGCACCAACGGAGTGAGTCCACTTACCACAGAACTCGTTACCAACGAGGCCACATATAAAGCTTTGCGTCCCATCCGATCGGACAGATCACCGGCGTAAACCCACACAATAAACATAAAGACAGCACCGGCCGCATACATAATGCCCATCCGGCCTATAGAGATGCCGCAAGCATCAAGAAAATAGGGCAGTACAAACTCGTAGATACCAAAACCCAGGCCGAACATTGCCGAGCCAGCCAGCAGGAAACCATAGTTTCGATTCATTGTGGCTCCAAAACACAGCCTAACGTCGGGAGATAGCCCGCTGACGACAAAGACTATTGGGACGAGCGGCGCGAGACAGTGATTGCCGAGGGCGTTCCGGCCGGCTGGCCGGCCGGGCAGTTAAACTCACATTGACCGCAGCCCACGCATACATCAGACAGCACAAATGGACGTAGCTGGCCTCTGTGCTTGCGAGCAACCACTGCCTGATACGAGCAGTGCTCCACGCACACCAGACACAACAGATACTCACTGCCTTTCTGCCACGACAGGCACCTGTCACGGTCAATTACAGCCAAGCCCAGCTTAATGCGAGATTTTTCTTCAACTGTATGTGGTCGCAGCGCGCCGGTGGGACACACCTGACTGCAGGCATTACACTGCTGCTCGCAGAAGCCAATTGCCGGCACCAACACCGGCGTGAAGGCGCCGTCCAGGCCCGCTTGCGTTATGGCCGGCTGCAAACCGCCAGTCGGGCACGCCCGCATGCAGTTGCCGCAGCGTACACATAACTCGCGGAATTCTGCTTCGGTCATCCGCCGCAGATTGCCGGCGGCGTCCCGGATATTAGCGCCCGGCGGCCTGATGAGCTTGGGATGGACCGGCGCGCGGCGCAGGCCAAGTCTAACCAGCAAACCGTAGGCTACTCCCGCCCCCAGAGCACTCACAAAAGCCCGGCGGCTGATGTCAGTAGCCGGATTGGCACCCCCGGACATTCTCAGGTGCAGTCCAATCCGCATCGCCCCAGGCTGCGGGCAGGTCGCACAGTCGTAACACAGGATGCACTCAGCGGTATCTGTCTGGTTGCACCGATCTGCGGGGATAGCGCCCATCTTGCAGACCCGTGAGCATAGCCCGCAGCCAGTACACTGCTCGGTGACATATCGCTTCCAGATGCCAAAGCGCCCTACCAGCGCCAGCAACGCACCGAGCGGACAGAAACTGCGACACCACATCCGCCGCGCTGGATACAGATAGATGCCAAAGTGGTGCAAAAGCGGGCCAGCCCGATTGATAAACAAGTTATAAGCGCCCAGACTCAACGGATAGATAACGGTAGCAGCAGTACGAGTCAGCAGCGGAATGGGGTCCACCAGCCAGCCAATCTGCGCCCCCAAGACAGCAGCGACCAGTACTGCTGCGAGGACATAGTATTTCCACCGTGGCCGCGCCTGCGCGGGCCGTTGGCCCCCACGACGCCGGAAAAAGATGCTATCAGAAATGTCAATACAGGTGCCCAGTGGGCATAGCCATCCGCAAAAAAAGCGCCCAAAAACCGCCGTAAGCACCAGCAACACAATCCCGGGCAGAAGATACTTCAGCACCACCGGCCCTCGGGAAAGCAGGGCGGTCAGGACGACGAGTGAATCAAGGCGCAAAAACGCCGGCGGCGCAACATGGCCGCCTGGCACCCAGCGCGACTGATAAATCAGCCAGGCAAAAAAAAGCAGTGCCGCCAATTGTACAGTGCGGCGAATCCACCTAATAGTCATATTTGCACAAGCTCTTGTGAGCTGTAGTTGGCACTCTTAGCATGCACGACCATCAAACCAATAAGTGCGAAACTGTTCCATTGCAGCACACAGGGCATCGATATTCTCGGGTGGTGTGGGCGGGTAGATTCCTGCTATCATCATCAATCCGCCCCGAGGTGATCCCAACTTCCGGACTTCCTCTTCTATCAGCTCACAAATCTCCCGGCGTGTGCCATACGGTATAATCCTCTGGCGATCTATGTCCAGGTCTATACATACTCGACCCTTCAGATTCTCTCTAATATCATCAATGCCGTTGACCAGATCCTGGGGATTGATGATATCTATGCCGCATGATAGAAGCTGATCCACTATGTCCATAATGTAGCCATCACTGTGCATATGGATTAACGTCCCGGCCTTGCGGCACGGCTCTATGAGCCTCTGATAGGCCGGAGCAATCCACTTTTCAAACATTCTTGGACCCATCACCGACGACTGCTGCGTGCCCAGGTCCTCCGGCAGCAACATCACATCAACTCCTGCCTGCAGATACTTAGGTTAGCCGCATGAACAGATGGCCATGAGCCAAGCTCCCTGTTGTCAACTCGCCTCTTCTCTTCGCCCGGCGAATCCTCCGATTAATCTCGCCCCAGTCTATCGGGCCTCGGTCGCTCTCCGTCATCGGGTCGGGAGGCTCGTAATCATCCAGTGCTTCCCAGTCAGATAGAGGATGGTTGATGACCACTCCTTCAATGCCATCAATCGCACTTTCCCATTGGCAGCCCCATGCATCAGTAAAGACCTCGCCGGCGCGATGGGCAGCGCCGAAATCCCAGTTGTCGTAGTCGCGCTGACCGGGCACAAAGTCAGGAAAAAGCGTGGGATGACGGGCCAGTACTTCTTCCGCCTCTTCGCGCAGTTGGTTCCAAGATGCCCCTGAGATCAACACCGTACAGGGCATCCACTGCGGGCCAGTCATGGTGACAGTGCGTAGATAGTTTTCTCGCTCGGTCAATGGCATAAGCAGCAGGTATCTTTAAGGCTGACGACTACTCACCGGTAGAGCCGAAACCGCCGGTGCCGCGGGCAGTTTCGGGAAGCTGCGCCACTACTTTCCATTTCCCACGGATGATCGGGGCAATGATCATCTGGGCTATGCGCTG
>JALGTJ010000231.1 GCA_029821415.1 Candidatus Zipacnadia bacterium | reverse complement strand
CCCGCACCATTGGCGCAGTACTGAATAAGGTAACTCGGCAGGCCGGTCATTACTACTACTCCTATTACTACAGTTACTACTACTATCCGAGCGAAGATGATTAGTGACGTCCAATGAAGGTAAGCAAGAGTACACAATTCTATAGATGTGCGAAGAACGGGGGGCAGTTACCTTGCTTGCGCCATTGGTAGGAGGTGGAGCAGCGCTACTAGCACTGGGCTTGACACCAGTGTACATAAAGATTGCCAGGCATTACGGCATAATGGCAAAGCCGCCGGCCGGCGGCTCAAGGGTCCATGTGAAGGCAATGCCTACTGCCGGCGGCCTGGCGATCTGTGTGGCAGTAGTTGTGGCCGGAATCACGGTGGTGTTGCTATATCCAGAGGGTAGAAACTTTATCGGGCCGATGATGACGATTGGGGCGGGAGCAACCGCAATGTGCGCAGTGGGCCTGCTGGACGACTTGGCCCGGTTGCCCTGGGCTGGAAAGATGGCAATCCAGGTGCTTGCCGCCGGCGCGGTTGTTGCTGGTGGAGTGCATCTTCACGTTCTACCGTTGGCCATTTGCCTGCCTCTGTCTGTGATATGGATCGTAGGGGTCACCAACTCGGTCAATCTTATTGATGGTATGGATGGCCTTGCGGCCGGGATATCCGCACTGGCGGCGGCTGCTTTGGCTGCGATTGCCTTTGTCCACGGTGCTACCAACATTGCCCTGCTGGCTGCGGTCGCCAGTGGGGCCAGCATCGGCTTCCTTGTCTATAATTTCTACCCCTCATCGATTTTTATGGGTGACGCTGGCAGCCTCTTTCTGGGGTTCTTGTTGGCTATGCTCCCTTTGGCAATGGTAACCAGCAGCGCGCGGCTTTCTATTCTCTTTGCGGCAGCAATTGCTCTGGGAATTCCGATATTTGATACCCTTTCGTCTATGGTTCGTCCAACGAGCAGTGGCGCTGGGTTCTTATGGGGTGGGGGTGGCTCTGGGGGTTATTGCTATTTCCACTTCATTTCTGCCCTGGTGGGAGGCGTTGGCGATCACGGCAGGGGTCTATCTGGCGATGGCGATGCTGTACCTGCGAATGGGCTTTATCACCTATGTGAGGGAGGCTCAGCATAGCAAATGAATATTAAGAATGCCAGGGTGTTAGTGACGGGTGCCGGCGGATTCATTGGTAGTCATCTTGTCGAAGAGCTGGTGCGGCAGGGTGCGAAAGTGCGTTGCTTTGTGTGCTACAATTCGCGTAATGATCCCGGGCTTCTGAAGATGCTGCCCTACGAAGTGCGGGAGAGCTTGGAGATAGTAAGGGCCGATCTTACCAGCCCCGAAGCGGTGCGACAAGCAGTTGAGGGAATAGAAATAGTTTTTCATCTTGGCGCTATCATCTCAATCCCCTATTCCTATGCGTATCCCCGGGATGTACTTGAAACCAATGTGCAGGGCACACTGAACGTGCTCTTAGCTGCCCGCGACGCAGGAGTGAGGCGAGTTGTTCACACCTCCACCAGTGAGGTGTACGGCAGCGCCCAGTATGTGCCGATCGACGAAAAACACCCCCTGTGCGCCCAGTCACCGTATGCAGCGAGCAAGATTGCGGCCGACAAGCTGGCCGAGTCGTTCCACTTCACTTACGAGTTGCCGGTGGTAACAGTGCGACCCTTCAACACTTACGGGCCGCGCCAGTCTGACCGAGCAGTGATTCCCACTATCATTGCCCAGGCACTGACCAAGGACGAAGTATATCTGGGTGCTACCCATCCTCGGCGGGATCTGACATACGTCTCTGATACAGTAGCTGGCTTCATAGCGGCTGCATGTGCCGAGAATATCGAGGGCGAGACAATAAATTTAGGTTGTGGCCAGGACATCTCCATCGGCGATCTTGGCCATCGAATTATTGACCTGGTGGGCCGAGACGTCAAGCTGGTCTTTGATGCAACCAGAATTCGTCCGCAAGCAAGTGAAGTGCAGCAGTTGCTGTCCGATAACACCAAGGCCAGAGAACTCCTGGGCTGGCAGCCTCAGGTGAGCCTGGACGAAGGGCTCCAACTTACGATCAATTGGATTTCTAATCAGCTATCCCTATACAGTCCCGATCAATATGTCTTTTGAAGGAGGAGAACAGTGAGAGCAGCTATCTTGGCAGGAGGAGAGGGTAGGCGTCTGCGCCCGCTGACTGAATCAGTTCCCAAGCCGCTGCTGCCGGTCGGCCACAAACCCATACTGCAGCTCATAATAGAGCAACTGCGACGAGATGGCTTCCACGACATTCACATTGCCACCGGCTACCGTGGGGAGATGATTGAAGCGTACTTTGGCGACGGTTCTGATTTCCGGGTCAATATTCGTTACTCCCACGAAAAACAGCCTTTGGGCACTGCCGGCCCTTTGCGCTTAATAGAGGACATTGGTGAGGACCCAATCCTGGTCATGAATGGCGACATACTCACGGAAGCATCTTTCGCGAAAATTTATCAGTCACATCAAAAGCGCAACCCTGCGCTGACAGTCTGCACGGTGCCACATTCGGTGAAGATCCAATACGGTATCCTTAAATCCAACGGTGATGGGATTGCCGGTATTGTCGAAAAGCCTGAGTTGAAATACGACATTTTTGCGGGAATAGCTGTACTTGGCCCAGAGGCCATAGACCGCATACCGCACGGCCAGCCTTATCAAATGACTGATCTCATAACAGAACTGTGTAACAATGGCTGTGAGGTGTTGACCTATCCTATTAATGAATTTTGGATCGACATCGGCCTTCCCGAACAGTACGAAGAGGCCAATAACCTACTGGCCGCAGCGTAAGTCGCCGGCGATTGGTGCATAAACAATGAAACAGATTACTCCCCACATCGGCACGCGATTGGTGCTTGCTGGCGGTTTAACGGCAGCGCTGGGACTGTTGGTTTCTCCTCTGGCCGTGGTGCCGGCAATAGTCCTGGGTATCTCGTTATTAAGGCCGCGAACAGTGGGGATGCCGCTACTGGCTCTTCTTGTCCCGGTTCAGCTCTTTGTCTCATCATTTGGCCTAACCTTTTCTTTCGTTGACGTCCTGATCATATTGCTGACAATAGTTCTGCTTTTTCAGACTTTAGTGCTGCGGAAGCAGTTTTGTTGGGGTCCGCTGGGACTACCTTTCTTAGCATTCGGAGTAGCCCTGCTCATTGCCGCTGCCCGAAGCACCGATCTTGCGCAGGCCATTACAACAGTCATTCGCTTAGCCTCATACGGGCTGGTTTATTTGTTGGTATTAAACTTTACTGAGAACAAAGCAGACGCCCGCCGGATGTTAATAAGTCTGTTTGTCGCCGGTACTGCTATGGCAATTCTTGGTATTGCTCAATCCACACTGGGAGTCTCGTTTACACGGCGCTTTTTGGCAAGCCGCCTGGGAGAGCTCCTTGT
>JALGTJ010000230.1 GCA_029821415.1 Candidatus Zipacnadia bacterium | reverse complement strand
ATGTCACACTCACCTACGCCACCCAGCAGGCCTCTTCTGACTGGGAAGGCGGTGTGCCGGACGTCCAGTTGCTGGTCGCCGGTGTGGTAGTCCCCTTCTAAGTACTGAAGGTGGCTACAACCGCAAAGCCAAATAAAGGGACCTGGTTGCCCGGGTCCCTTTTTCTTTGGGCTAGTGATTGGCCATACCCCATACCCCACTGGCATAAACTCATCGAACTTCACCGTCGTCTCCCCGTGGCGCAGCGGCTCTTTGTGCCACCGCTATCATTCTCCATATAGGGGTCTGCCAGCGCAGTTAGCGGATTCGGGATATTGACGAATGCTACTCACTCAAGTTCGCTGTGGTATTGCCAATAGCTCTACCGTACGCAATTGGCCACAGCCTGGGGGGCATAGAGGAGCAAACGCAACTATGCGCTTCGCAATGCCTGCGGCGAAGGTCATAGTTCTACTGCTGGGCCTCGTCGCTATCGCGCACTTTGTTTCGGCCAAGTCTGGCTATCCACTTCTGGTCCTATCAGAAGTGGAAGGGAAATCAATGCAGCCAACCCTCGCGCCAGGCGAGTGGATCGTATGTATGAGAATCGGCTGGCAGCCGGGAGATATCGTGCTTGCTGACGTCGGGGAAGACAATCTTGTAGTCAAACGAGTGGCTGAGTGCCGCGAACAATGGGTGTATCTGACCGGCGACAACGAACGGATTTCCTGCACCTACCGGGTCTCCCCCCAGCAGATCGAGTCGGTAATGGTCTGCCGCCTGCCTATCCCTTCACTACACAGCATCAGAGCACTTGCTAAATCGCCTGACGGCCCGCAACTGAAACCAGAGCTATAATTTCTTAAACACGGTTGCGCTTACGGCCTCGTTGGGCACCCGCCACATCTTCTGCAACCGATGTCTCTCAGATAGATCCCCTCAATATTTCGCAGGGACATGACACCTGGGGGGAGGAGTCGGCATCGGTTTGAAGCAATATTGTTCCATAACTGCCTACACTTGAGCCGTTGCTTCGGTCGGTGTATGGCGTAGAAGCCTGAGGCAATCTTGAGGAGGTGACGGCGCAGCAGGGACTGCGCCACAATATATGACCAAGCAGCTTCCAATAACAGCGGTGACGATGGATTGGGGCAATATGCCCGTGGACGTCCGCTTCAGTTACGGAGCGCCCGAGGCCTTTCCGTTTACTATCGTCCGGCTCAGAAGCAATCAGCTCCAAGGACTGGGCGAAGTGCTGACTACGCCCTCTGATGCTGTCAAGGAGGCAGCGGCGTCATTAGTTGGTGCTGATGCGCTCCGCTTGGACGCGCTCCTGACCGGGGTGTGGGATGAAGTTGATCAAGTCCGGCGCGAGCCTTTTTCAATGGCCCTGTACGACCTGGTAGGCCAGGCCAGCGGGCTGCCACTACACACGCTACTGGGCGGAGCCCGCCGAACCACCGTGCCACTTATGCCCTGTATATTCCCTGAAAGTGCCGAGCATGCTGGGCAGCGAGCCGCTGAGTTCGTAGCTCAGGGCTTCCGGGCCCTGAAAGTGAAAATATTTGGGGAACTGGAAGGTGATTTGGCCATCATCCGTGCCGTCCGTGAGGCCCTAGGTGCCGACGGCTATGTGCAGGCTGACGCCAACGAGGGATATCCGGCTGCGGAGGTCACGGCTGAGACCATGAAGGCACTGGCAGCGGCGGGGCTGAACGCGGCTGAGGATCTAATTGACGGTGAGCTGAGCGACTTGCGCGCGTTGCGCGGATGCAGCAGCGTTCAGATAATGCCCGATGCACCCGCCCGCAGCCTTGAAGGCATCCACCAGATTCTGCGGGCTGATGCCGCCGATCGGATACAGCTCCACGCTGGCCAGCAAAACACTTTGAGCGAGGCTATGGCTCGCTATTGGACCGCTACTGCCTGCGGGGTACCTGCTCTGGTCGGTGGCACTGGCTATTGTGGGGTGGGCACCGCTGCCTACCAGCAATTGGCCAGCGTAATTGGCCTTGAGGGCCCCTGCGGGGAGTTAGGCGGAGCATTTGACCACGGTATGCCCGAGGACCTGGTGGAGACGCCCTTGACCATCCGTGATGGCGAGGCTATCCTCCCTGAAACCCCAGGGCTGGGCGTGAAGCTGGATGAAGAGGCCCTGCAGCGATACTCTACCGGTCATTGGGAAGCAGCATAACCGAAACAACTCGTCAAGGGACACTTTGAACGAATCATTAGCAACGGAGGAGTACTGGCCAGCGACCGCATAGCGCTGGTCTGTTCCTGTACGGCATAATGACGGATGACTCAAATAACACCCCAAACCACTCCGAACCTGAGCAGCACCGTACTCCGGCAGCAGGTCGCGTGGATATGACACGCGGCTCGCTGCTGCGGCAGACTGTGTACCTGTCGTGGCCGATAGTGGTGGGCTCACTGCTGCAAGTGGCTGTGGGCATAGCCGACATCAAGATGGTCGGCGTGCTTGGGCCTGAGCCAATTGCTGCGGTGGGCATGGCCCGCAGCGTCATATTCACGCTGGTTGCGCTGGTCTTCGCAGTGTCAACAGGCGTGCAGGTACTTGTGGCGCAGTATTCCGGGCAAGGAGATGATGTCAGCGCCGACCGGGTAGTCAAACAGGGGCTGGTGGCAGCCACAGTGATCACACTGGCAATTATCACTCCGGTCGGGACCATATTCTCCGAGAGTATTCTCCGCCTGCT
>JALGTJ010000229.1 GCA_029821415.1 Candidatus Zipacnadia bacterium | reverse complement strand
CACAAAGACTGGTGGCGCACCGCCCAATGGAAGCGCGACCATCCCGAATACTTGATGGGCAGACACGGTGACAACACCCGTTATCCCCTTTCTTCGCCCCGTGCTTGGTGGGCGGCCAAAGACTACGCCGTGCCGGCGGTGCGTGAGCGACAGTTCCTGCTTATTCAGGAGGTCTGCCAGAATTATGATGTGGACGGGATTGAGTTGGACTTCTTCCGTGATCCGTTGTATTTCCGACCCACTCTCGACCTGAGGCCAGTGACGGCCGAACATGTCCAGATAATGAACAACTTTATGCGGCGCATCCGTGCGATGACTGAGCAGGTGAGTCGGCAGCGCGGCCGCCCACTGCTGGTGGCAGCCCGCGTCCCGATGAGTGTAGAGCGCTCCCGCGCTATTGGCCTGGATCTACAAACTTGGCTGGAACAAGATCTGGTTGATCTTCTTATCGTCGGTGGCGGCTATGCTCCGATGGCCATGGCTCCGCAGGTCCGCCGGATGGTCCACTTCGCGGGTCGGTACAACGTGCCGGTCTACGCCTGCATCAGCGCCTCAGGAATGAAAGAGCACCACGACTGCGTGGAGGCCTGGCGAGGTGCAGCTATGAATATCTACAGGGTCGGTGCCCGCGTCTATCTCTTTAATTTCCCTTACGGACTTCTACCTCCGGGTGCTGATGCGTCCTATCATGTGTATCATTCCAGCCCTCAGCAGATACAGCTTTACAAGGAGTTGGGCTCACCAGAAACTCTCAAGGGGCTCGATAAGATGTACGGGATTGACTACTTCGTGAAGGACACCTTCTTTGGCAGCATGCGACCTGGTCTGGTAGTTCCAGGCCGTCTACCAGTCGAGTTGGATCCCGGCCAATGGACCCGGCTGCATCTGCCCGTCGGCGAGGATGTTGTCGCTAACGCGCCAGAAGACAAGAGCACCCACACCCGCCTGCTGCTGCGAGTATCAGGAGTATCATCCGGCGACAAAGTTAATGTGAAACTCAATGGTGAGGCCCTCCCCCACCCCATCACCCCATCTGCCCAGTCCCTTACTGCTGACTTGGCTATTGCTACGGTTCACTTGGTTATGTATTTGCAACTCCCTGACCACGCTGATGCAGTCCAGGCGCGAACAACGTTTGATGTGGGCCCGCAATGGAAAGAGTACCACACCTGGCTCGACATCGGACAGGTAGCTGAAAGTCTGTCTTTAGAGGGTGCCCGAATCCGTGCAATTGTCCAGATTTATAGCCCTACTCTCCCACCCACCGACTTATATGTGGATGACGCTTCCCTCATTATAGCCGACCGGGAGGACAAATCGGCGACCGGGCCAGCGGCTGCTGATGGGGAAAATCTGCTCATCAATCCTACCTTTGAGCAGGGCGAGGAGGTGGGCGAGAATGTGCCGGGCTGGCGAGCCAGCGGCTATGACGGGATCAACCATATAGATGCGAACTTCGTGATCAGCAGCCCAGGACGAGACAGCTCCAGAGCAGGACTACTGCAACTGGAGCCGCAGCATCAATGGGTCCTGGCTGACCAGACCGTCCCGGTGTCGGTAGATCGCAGTCAGGCGGTGGAGTTTTCCATCTGGATGCGAGCGGATTCGCCCCGGAAATGGTTGGCACTAAAGGTTGATCCCAATCTTGTTCAACCTGGCGATAACCTGGTGGAGGTCCAACTGGATACTCAGCACGAGCCCGAAACGCCCGTTGTCCTGGACCGCCTGGATCTGACGGTTCACTATGAGTAGTCAACGCCATATACGGCTTGCTATTCTTATATAAACCTGGAGTGGCCCGCTTATGGCCGCAATAGCGTCCAGCGATAGAGACCGCCCCGCCTTTGGTCTTCCCCCGCAGCAGCGCAAGCAAGTAGGAGCAGCGGCTTTGATCATCGGGCTGGCCGCTTCTGCCGGCCTCGTAGCTATCACCCCATACAACGACAACCTGTTGATGAACACATGGATTGCCGGCAACCACTTCCCTATCGGCGCCTTTGCCGTGTTGTTGGTGATGACACTGGTTGTCAACACCGCGCTGCGCAAGCTCAGCTCCGGCCTGGCGCTACCCCCAGGGCAGCTCATAGCGATCTGGGCCCTGGTTCTGGTATCCTCCGGTCTTCCCTCCTCAGGATTGATGAGATACTTCGTGCCGAACCTGCCTTCATATCACTACTACGCCTCCCCAGAGAACAAGTGGGATGAGCTCTTCGGCGATAAGATACCCCCGGCGCTGATAGTACAAGATCCGATGGCAGTCAAAGGCTTCTTTGAGGGCTTGCCGCCGGGCAGATCCATTCCCTGGGCAGCCTGGGCCAGACCGGTAATGGCCTGGGGCATCTATGCGTTTGCTTTGTACGCGATGATGATAGGAGCAGGAAAGATTTACCTTCCCGCTGGTGCAGGTCCCTATTGAAATCGCCCGTAGTCCGGCCCCGGGGCACCTGCTTAATCAGTTACTGCGCAACAAGTGGGTCTGGCTGGGTGCAGCTATTCCTCTGGCCATTCACACGATGCAAGGACTACACAAACTATATCCCGCTGCCCCCGATATTCCTATGAGCGTGGATATTGGCTTCAAAGAACCTCCCCTCAGTTGGGCGGGCGGGCTCGGCATATACGTCTACCCGCTTATGGTGGGCGTAGCCTACTTACTCAGCTCGGAAGTCTGTTTCAGTCTATGGTTCTTTTACCTGTTCTTGCGATTGCGAAGGATGGTTCTGGGGTGGCTGGGGCTGCCTTTGCCAGGAACTGGAGTGGGCTGGAGTCTGGGCAAATGGGCAGCATTAGAGGAAGCCGGAGGCACTATAGCCCTGGCCGCCTGGTTCATCTGGGCGGCCCGCAAGCATTTCAGAGATGTCTTTCGCAAAGCGTTCTATGGTGACAAATCCGTGGAAGACAGTGATGAACCGCTCAGCTACCGCAGCACAGTTCTCCTGTTCTTGGGTGGAGTTACTGTGATGTTTCTGTGGTTGACCCATTTCGGTGGCAGTGCAGCTATGGCTCTGCTCGTGGTGACAGGGGCGTTGGCAGTCTATGTCACCCTGGCCTGGATAGTCAACCAAGGCGGGCTAATCTTTGTGGAGTCTACCTTCTACACCACTTACCTGGTGGCCAGCCTGACCGGCAGCAGGCTGTGGGACTCGCAAGCTCTGCTTGTCAATATGTGGAATGAGAATATCTTCCGCATAAACCTGCGCGAGTATCTGCTCCCGACGCTCTTGAACATACACAAAATCACCGACCAGGTGGACCTCAACAGGCGCTCTGTGCTCAAGAGTTGCGTGGCCTCCCTCGCCATCGCTTTTCCCATAGCGCTGGTCGCTGCGCATAATGTTCAGCCCCAGATATGTGGGACATTTCCTGCTCGGCTCATTGTTTATGGTAGCCGTAATGTGGCTGCGCACGCACTTCAGTTGGTTCCCCCTCCATCCCATCGGCTTCATCATCTCGTCAGGATGGCCAGGAACAGCGATGTGGTTTAATCTGTTCTTGGGCTGGTTGATAAAGGGCGGCATCACCCGCTGGGGAGGCTACAAAGTGTATCAAACCGCTCGGCCCTTCTTCTTCGGCTTGATCATAGGCGACTGTGCAGCCGGAGCTATCTGGATAACGGTGGGCTTCCTCACTGGCGTCGGCCTGAACATATTGCCAGACTAACCTATGGGCTGCCACCACAGATGCTGCCAACTCTCTTACCTATGCTGCGTAGGCTTAGTTCAACAGCACCTGTTGCCCGAATAGAGCCGTTGTACCGATTCAAATCCGCAAGTAAAGAGCCAGGTTAGTTTGGCCGATATCATATATGGGTACATATTGTACTGATAATATGTTGATGTACTGCTTAGATTGACTTTAACTTTATCTTTACATGTCCAAAGATAGTGAGGCATCAAGAGAAGGACATTATCAAAGATGCTAACTAACTTGGAAAGCCAAGACGGCGTAATCATGGTTTGGGTGGTAGTAGCGCTGATGGCGCTGCTGGGAATGGCTGCCCTGACGGTGGATGTTGGCCGGTTGGCTATCGCCGCGCAGGTTGCCCAGGATATAGCTGACGCCGCCGCGCTGGGTGCCGGCCCGGAGTTGCCCAGTGAGGGCACAGCACAGTACGTGGCGTTGAGCCTCGTCACTGCTAA
>JALGTJ010000228.1 GCA_029821415.1 Candidatus Zipacnadia bacterium | reverse complement strand
TGGCCGTCTCGTACTCGGCATGATAGATGGCGATGGTTAGCCCCCGCTCTTGCTCTTCGGGCGCCGCGTCAATCTGGTCAAACTCCAAAGGCGTGGCATTCCCCTCTTCCGACGCCGCCAGATTCTTCGTAATCGCCGAAGTTAACGTCGTCTTGCCGTGATCCACGTGCCCTATCGTCCCAATATTTAGATGTGGCTTGGTCCGCTCAAATCTCTCCTTGGCCATCGCCAATATACCTCCTGTGTATCAGCAGTTGTGAGTGCTATCCCGCAGGTGTCCGCTTGGTAGGCGGCCACCCGTGAGATTGTGGAGCCCACGACCGGAATCGAACCGGTGACCTTGTCCTTACCAAGGACACGCTCTACCTCCTGAGCTACGTGGGCCTCCAGTTAATGGTGGAGGGGGGAGGATTCGAACCTCCGTAGGCAGTCGCCGGCAGATTTACAGTCTGCTCCCTTTGGCCGCTCGGGCACCCCTCCTCGGGCAATCCGTATTTGTTATATCACAGGGGACGCCCGGGCAAGTCCTGGGCGTCCCTCACTACAGCCTACATATTATAACTATTTGGGGCGCTGGCGTCAAATGGTGGAGCCGACGGTCCGATTCGAACGGACGACCTGGTCATTACAAGTGACCTGCTCTACCACTGAGCTACGTCGGCTGAGGATCCACTTTTTGTTCAGGTCGGCTGTCGCGATTCAGTTGGTCATTCCCGCCCAGCTCTGTCTGATGATCTTCCTTTTGGCCCGCTGCAGGGCGTTGTCAATCTGCTTCACACTATAGCCGAGCTGCTTTGCAATATCCTGGTATGGCTCTCCGACGATATAATTGACTAACGCTTGCCACTCAAGCTGCGATAGGGTCCGCAGCGCCAGACGTCGAATGTCGGCCCAGGTAACGCGGCTGATCACGATCCGCTCCGGGTCGCCGGTGTCCCTGTCAGCTATCATCTCGTCTGTGAGCGCCGACTCCGGATTGTTGCCACCACACTCGGCAATGGCAACAGATGAGTTGAGGAAGGCGTGCTTATGTCTGGTAGCTGCCTTCAGAGCGGTTATCATCTGCCGACGGATGCAAAGCTTGGCAAAGGAATGGAACCTTAGGCTCGCACTGGGCGAGTAGCTACGCACTGCCTTGTAAAGGCCGATCATTCCCTCTTGGACGACGTCCTCCACATCAGCACCAGCCCAGAAGTAATCGCGGGCAATAGTCTCAACCACTGGGCCATATCTGTCCAGCAGCCGTTCCATCGCACGACTGTCCCCACCTTGGGCCAACAGTGCTAATCGGCCGTCATCAGAAGCTACTGGCTCTGCAGCCGGGCACATATCGTTGTGCTTGGCCATGCCTGCCATCCTCCCCTACAGGAACTAAGCCATAAGGCAACAACACAACTGACGATATTGACGTCGTCGCCGGCTGGGAGTCTGGCGGTTAGGTGGTTGTATGAAGTTGCTCCCTCCGACGTGGGCAGCAATTGATTCTCTTGAATCCGGTAGGATTGCTGTCGTTTAAGCTCCGCGCTTCTGGGCCTCGCCTATGCTAACAGTATATGATGTCATAGCCCAGAAGTCAAGGTTATCATGCTATCGCTCGGCGGGGCCGGCAGGTGATGTGGGCTAATGCAGTGTACGACTGCGGCTGGTTGACACCAGCAGTTGCCCAGACTACAATCTTTGGCAACTAGTGAATTGCCAAGGGAGATACTTAATAGATGCTAACTCTGCGCGAACGTCTGATCTCAGTTAGTGTTGCCGTATCTGTGCCACTTGCGTGGCGCTATGTGGCAGGCATTGTCGCATTGTCCGCGGCTACTGTTGCTGCCGCCTACATCCGTATTCCACTTCCGTTCAGTCCGGTGCCGATTACCTTGCAGACTGGTGTGGTTCTAATAGCAGGTGCTACCTTGGGTGCTGCTGGTGGAGGGGTCAGCCAGATGCTCTACTTAGCAGTTGGCCTGCTGGGTGCACCGGTATTCGCCGCGAGTTCCGGCCTATCTGGCCCGACGGTCGGGTACCTCATCAGCTTTGTTCCTGCGGCGATGGTAGTTGGCTGGGCGGCTCGCGGCGGCTGGCAGCTTCCCCGACTGGCCGGCGGGATGCTGGCAGCAACGGCGTTGATATACGTTTGCGGTGTCGTGGGTTTGGTATTGACCACTGGCATCGACTGGTCGGCGGCAGTTACCACCGGTGTACTACCCTTCTTGCCGGGTGATTTGCTGAAGTTGGTCGGCGCCCTCGGCGTCAGCCGTGTGACCACACCGGCCTGGTCACACTGGTGTCGGGGCCAATAGGGCGGTAATATCATCATCGCAGTTCTATCCAGGGAGGTAACAGAAAGTGTCACGGCTTAACTTGACGGGAAAGGTGGCAATCATCACGGGTGGCGCGGCTGGTATCGGCAAAGCCATCGCAGTGGCCTTCGCGGAAGAGGGCGTCGGCCTAACCATCGCTGATATTGATGGCCAGGCCGCCCGTAGCACTGTTCAAGAGCTTGAACAGGTCAATCCCGCCGCCACATACATCCC
>JALGTJ010000227.1 GCA_029821415.1 Candidatus Zipacnadia bacterium | reverse complement strand
GGACCTTCCGAGCACCAAAGACTTCTTGCTTTCCTGGAGCAGGCTTACCCACCGGGAGTGCTTCAGCAAGATAGGGTCAGATACGAGGCGCTATTCGGCACTGGTGCGGATCAGGCAGTAGCTTGTAATATATACATCGCGGAAAATGGCGAGCAGATTGTCGCCAGTGTGGCGGCTATGCCGTTTCCGAAGCATACAGGCGTCAAGGCATCATGAGCGAGCTGACAAAGTCAGTCGCGGCAGAATTTGATGGTGCCGGCGTCCTACATACAAACCGGACTTCCGCAGGTGTTTTGCGTTCGCTCGGCTGGGTTGAATTAGGTCACGTCAGCAGGTACGCATACCTTACGAGCGTGTCAAAATACGTGTCCCGGAGGTTGCCGTCTGGGCTGCGCCCAGTGGGGCGGCTATGGCAGTGGGCGAAGCATTTGCGCCAGCGCGTGGCCCAGCGGAATTGGGAATCCGTGAACGGAGTTGATGTGCGAGAGATTGAGCAGTTCGAAAGCCAATATGACATTGGCAATGTACAATACCGAATCCCCTGCATGCCGAAACGTACCGCCGCCCGGCTTAATTGGCGGTTTATCGACCGGCCGAGAGCTAAGTACAAGGTAATCGGAGCCTTCAAAGACGGCTGCTCACTGGGCTGGATGGTAATAGCTGGGTGTGTCGTCAGGGGGGTAAGGCGTGGGCATATAATTGATTTTCTATTCGATCCCGCGCGTCCATCCGTGGGGACGTATCTGCTAACTTATGCATTACAAGTGTTTGAGCGCGCTGAGGTAGAAGTAGTCGATTGTAGCGCCTCCTACGCGCCGTATGTTAGGTTGCTCCAGCAGTTGGGTTTTGTAAAGAGGGAAGCAGACTTTGATGTGTTTGTCACCCCAAATTTAGGCAAGCATCGCCTTTGTGACTGGCACTTAACCAGGGGTAATGCCAACATGGACGATGAACTGTTTCACGGGTTCAGGGCTGCGGACGGAGATTTGGCAATAATTGATTTGGCCAACATCTCAGCGACTCCAGTACGCTCAGAGTAATTGGGCTTGGTCGGGGTGGCTGTGGGGCGTTGCCTTGGGTGGCTGCAGACTTACGGAGAATGGTATAGTCTCTATGCAAGAATCGGCGGCCTTTGTAGCGACTATTGATGTGGAAGCGGACAATGAATGGGAGCCGCGGGCAGAGCCCACGTACAATAATATCCGCGCTCTGCGAGGTTTTCAACAATTATGTGATCGCTACGGCGTGCAGCCTACCTACCTAGTAACGTATGGCGTGGCTGCTCATAATGACAGTGTCGCGCTGCTGCGGGAGCTCTTGCAGGACGGCAATTGCGAAATTGGTGCGCATACACACGGGTGGAGGACGCCACCCTTTTATCCACCGCTTGATGGCGACACGCTATGTCAGGCTTATTTGTATGAGTATCCGGACAAGGTTCAGGCCGATAAAGTTGCGACATTGACTGACCATCTCGAGCAGGTATTTCAAGTCAAGATGACTTCGCACCGCGCCGGTCGCTGGGGGATAGACGCCCATATTCTGAGCCTATTGGCCGCAAACGGCTATGAGGTGGACACGTCTGTGGCGCCACTTCGTTCCACCCAATATAAACACGGCGTTCCTGGTGGCCAAGGAGGCCCAGATTTTACGAAAGCCCCTTTGCAACCCTATTACCCGGCGAGTAACGACATTTGCCGTTACGGGAACAGCGAGATCCTGGAAGTGCCGGTATCAATTCGCATCTTCAGTCCAGCCCTGGGGGTGAATTGGGGCCGGTGGCTAACTGGACTATTCGGTGGCGACGGCTTTGTGAAGCGAAAGATACGCGGTATCGTCAGAGGGGTGAGAGTGGCCGAACGGGTTAGCTTAAATCCAGCCGTGAACAGAACGAGAGATATGATACGACTGGTTGCGGAACTTATTCGCGCGAATGAACCGGTCCTGAATATGGCATTTCACTCCAGCGAACTGATAGCTGGAGGCAGTCCGAACGTGGTCAATAGTTGTGACGAGGAGCGAGTGTGGCGAGCTTTGGAAGATGTTTTTGCCAGTGTGTCCACATACCCTAACTTACGGAAACAAACGTTGGCAGAATATGGCAGGCAGTACGCTGTCACTCACAAGAGGGGCGACCGCTTGGGTTTCGTGACTGCCACAGGAGACGAATGTCCAGAGCCGAACGAACTGTAAAAGATACCGCCAAACTTTACGGATCCCAGTTGACGGCAGGTGCCTTCGCTGTAGTCTTCTCGGCATGGTTAGCGCGTAATCTGCCCAGCGCCGAGCTGTCGCTATGGCCTGTCTGCATCACCTTGGCTGCTATCGTGCAGGTGTTTAGCGGGTTCGGCATCAGTGACCTATTTGTGCGACTGGTGCCGTCACTGTTGCAGGATAAGAAACGGGAAGAAGCTGGGGCGTTGCTCAGGAGCGGCCTGGCGCTCAATGGAATAGCCGCGGTGTTACTGACTACTGTGGTGGTACTTGCTGCCAACCAGGTCACTGTGCTCTTGCTGCATAACGAGGTAGAGCCTGTTCTCGTGCGGATGTTAGGGGTGGCGGTGTTATTCACTGCACTATACAAGCATGTGGAACGGGGCCTATAGGAGTTTGGCAAGGCTGCTCTTATCCGTCTGGTAGCGCAGATACTCCGTCCTTCCTTGGCTGTGGCTTTCTATCTGCTAATAGGCATAAAGGGCGCAATTCTGATCCTGGCTGCTGTGCCGTTTATGGCAACAGTTGCTTCGCTGATTTCGTTGTGGCCGTACCTGCGTGCGTGGGGATACCCGCATCATCCCGGCCGCGTGATCAGACAAGCTCTGCCTTTCTATGGGGCTTCGATAGCAAATTTAGGAACAACTCGGCTGGACTATTTCATTGTGGGCGCTCTTACCGCACCGGCACAGCTAGCGGCCTACTACGTAGCGCGCAAGCTTGCTGAGTACCTGCGAATGCTGGATACCAGTGTGATTGAGGCGATAACGCCCAAATTGGCGGAATACCAAGATGGAGGGCAGGCGAAAATAGAAGATGGTTTCACGCGCTGCTGGCGGTATTTATTTATAGGGTTGTTGCCAATACACGTCGGCGTGGCTGTTACGGCCGGTCCGATCGTTCAGCTCTATGCCGGCGGCCGCTATCCTGCCGCTGGGCTCATTATGAGTCTGCTGGTCATGGCCTTTTTTGTGGGGACAGTGGCGAGCCTTCATCGCGCTCATATCAAAGTATTCGCAAACCGCTGGCACTTGACTGCCCTGGATGGTACAGCCGGCCTCGTGAGCCTGGGGCTGAGTGTAGGGTTTGTGTTTTCGCTCGGCGGGATAGGTGTGCCCTTGGCGCAAACTGTGGCATACATAGCTCGGGGCGCCTTAGCGATTATGCTCCTAAGGCAGGTGTTCAGTTTGAGATATGACACCCGCGCGCTGTGGCTATCCGGAATAGGGAGCGGGCTTGTGGCTGCTGTCGGAATAATATGTGTGATGGCGATCCCGGGCTTATGGTCTCTACCAGCGACAATCGTGCTAGGAACAGGGGTCTACTTTGCGGCTCTGATAGGTAGACTCAAGCACGAGGACACCAACTTGCTGTTGCGCTTGATGCCGTTTCGCTTTGTCAATCGCGTTGCGGGCTTACTCTGTCGTCCTGCTACTGAGTCATCTTCGTAACAAGCAACTGGAGTGCACTGATAATGGCAATTAATTGTGGCTTAATATCCAAGGCTAAACTCTCAGAACGTCCTTTGGGGCCTGTAGTGCTGGTTGTGGCGGGCGCCGGTCTTGCTTTGGCGGCGGGTTTGTTGCTAACGGGAATGGGTCCGACGGGAGCAGTGTCATTGCCCCTGGCAATCGCCGTGGTATCGCTGGCATTGTGGTCGCCATATTGGGCATTAGTGGTAACTTTGGCCCAATTTGCGTTCGTTCCGTCCGAAGGAATGCTATTTGGCTATTTCGTTCCGAATATACTTCAACTTCTGGCGCCAGTGGTGTTAGGAGCAGCACTGCTGCGAGCCTTAAAGGAAGCTGACCATGAACGCTTAGCCCCTCGCCTCACTGACTTCCTGGTAGTTGGATTTG
>JALGTJ010000226.1 GCA_029821415.1 Candidatus Zipacnadia bacterium | reverse complement strand
ACCTGGCCGTCAGCACGAGGATATCCCAGGAATGTGTCAGCCATCGTTATGCAGTGTCCTTTCTATGCAGATCGCCGCGTCCCCGGTCACTTTCCATATTGTGAATGTGTACGGCTTCACCAGGCGAGATATCTTGCACAGCAGTGCCGATGCTATGGCCGTATTTGATAACCTTCTCGCCGGCTGCAATCGGCCGCAGCGCAAGCTTGTGCCCAAAGGGCAAGTCCGAAGCGGCGCGGATGCTCTTCTGGGATGTCTCCCCGGTAAGTGGTATCTCCTGACCGGCCTGTGCGTGACCGATCACTGTGGCTACGTTATCCTGCGCATCAATAACGACTGCTCTGGTCTCCAATGTAGTTCGCCCTCCTTGTGGCTCTTGCACTTATTCTGACCTGACGGCGGGTGGTTGTCAAGTTAGTGGCATCTGCCTGGACGGGGTTCTCGTGCGCAGCGAGTACCTGGTCACAATAAACCGACTGGGTTTGGCCCTGACGGCCGAGGCGCGTAGCTCAGACTGCGCATCGGCAAGTAACGCACTGGGCTGTGGCTAAGCCGGCTTAGAGTAGCCCAGCTCGCGGCGATCATACTCATCAATTAGCTCGCTGACGTAGTCGTAGGTAGTCACGGAGATATCCGGGCCTATGGTGTGAGCGCCTATGACATAACCACCTTCTTTGGCGATTGACAGGCAGCGCTGCACGTGCGCGCGGACCTCGTCGCGATCACCACGGGGCAATATCACCGAGTTATCCAGCCCACCAACCAGACCCAGCTTTTCTCCGTATTTTTTGCGGAGCTCAACTACGTCCATGCCGGCACGAGGTTCGACAGGATTAATTCCCTCAAAGCCGATATCAATGAACAGATCCAGCAGCGGCCTGATATCGCCGTCACTGTGTAGGTAAACCTTCTGTGCTCCGGCCTGCTTATAGGTAGTGATCATGTACTCCCATGCTGGTGCCAACAATTGTTCGGCCATCTGGGGCGAGAATATCGGACCTCTGACGCTGGCCATGTCATCGTAGATCCATACCCCTGTCTCATACAGGTCCCAGCGCCGTAACTGCTCAAGGCCGATTTCAGTCAGGTGCCGGGCCATAAACATAAATAGTTCCTTGGCGAATTGCGGGTCGCCAGCCATATCAGTGAGCAGTTGGGCATCACCACGTACAAAGGAGGAGCGGATGAACGGTCCGCCGGTCTTGACAAAGACGCAGTACCGCTGCTTCAACTGGTCCATCTGCTGGTCCAGGTTCTGATAACGGAGGTCTAAATCAGGTGGGTCAACGTGAATTGTCTTAAGGTCAGACTTCTCCTTAAGAGGGACCTCCAACGGCTTGTAAAAGGCGTCACCGGTACTGCGTCGTATTACTTCTCCCCAGCTATTGCGTGTTATTGAATACTCTGGTGTCTGCTCGAGTAGTTCGGTGCGGGTCGGCATTAAGCCCTCGTCGCCGACGGCTATCTTGATATCAATGTTGTAGTAGTCATAGATGTCGATTTCCGGCCCGAAGCCCTTTTCCTCGTGCCAGATGTCGGCAAATTCACGTCCGATCCCAAACTCATCAAAATACTCAAAACGGGGAACACGTTCGGGCGTCTTGAAATTCAGTGCTGTCATTACGAGTTCTTTACTGGTCAATTCCTTCACCTCAGTAGCTTGCGGCTATTGCCGGCGATGATTGATCTGCATTTGCTTAGCTGTATGATGTTGTTCATCGGGATGTAAATACCTTCCTAACCGACCGCGTTGACGGCAGTGGCGGCTGGCATCTGCCTACAGCCCAGTACATCCGCGAGCACATCACCGAGATGAATCAATTGCCCTTTGACGGTCTGATTATCCCGCCGGCTTCCGAGGAGACGCCTTGCCGGCCGGAGCTGTATATATTCCGAAACCAGCCATACAGAGTGGAGGACTACCAGCAGCTTATTGCAGATTTGCAGGCCACGAACTTCCACAGATTTACCGACAACTTCCTGAAGTTGTGGGCTACACCACTGCAGATAGATTGGTTTGATGAGTTCACCCCAATAATCCAGAGTTGGCGCACGGCTACTACCGCCGCCAAGCAAGGCGGCCTCAAAGGTCTGGCCTTTGACCCCGAGCACTATTGGGGCGAGGGAACCGGTGGCACTATAAAGTGATGAAGTACGCTGACTCCAAAACCGGGGAGCAGTATGACCTCTTCGGGGCATTCATTGATGGAATGCTGTCAGCGTGCACCGGAGAGACGTGCCTCATAGACGGCTGTGAGAATGCACATTACCTCCGCACTGCTACCAGCTACAACGCAACTTGGTGGCCGTGCGCGTCCTGGGCACTATGCACGCGGGCAACATCTGGGAAAGCGTGAAGCTGATTTGCCAGAAATACCGCCGAACTACTTCTCTTCCGCCAACTTATCCAGGACCGCCTGGACGCACTCCTCTATGGTCTGCAGGTGCGTTGAGCAATGAACTTCGGGGTTATCAGGTGCTTCGTAGGGCATATGCATGCCGGCGATGTCGTTGACCTCGCCACGGGCGGCGCGGGCATACAGCCCTTTGGGATC
>JALGTJ010000225.1 GCA_029821415.1 Candidatus Zipacnadia bacterium | reverse complement strand
GATTTGTTGAAAAGCGGCGAATTGTATAGCACTTGCGCGGGCATAGGTTCCCCTCGCTTCTTGCTTGCACAAGCAACCAAGTAGATCGTAGCTATAGCAATCGCACCTCTTTGTCGAGCCTTTGCCTGTCCTTAGGGGGCCTCTTCGCGCAGGTCGCGCATCTGGCGGCTGTACTTGAGGCCGGCGCGGACGCGGGCAAGGCGGCGGAGGAAGATGAGAAACACCAGTACCCCAGAAATGCCGTAATAAGTGTACTTGTAGGCTTCGGGGAACCAGCCCAGAAAGGCCACCGGCCAGAAGCCGATGATGATGAGTATCATAATGATGCCTTCAATAAGCTCTTCGCGGCTCATCAGCGACCACCTCCGCTGGGCTCAAGTTGGCGCAGACAGGCGAGGGCCTCGTAGATGCTCATCCGCACAACGTCATCCAAGGGCAACTCGTCTAAGGGACCGCCCCACTCGCTCAGCTCCTGGTTGGCTTCCTCAGCGGGTTTGGTCAGGTCGTCAGCCATCTGCTGGATCTGCTCGGAGCCATAAGTCCGGCGGAACTCAGCTCATATAGATAGCCGCGAGCGACCAGCGCTTCTTCTACGTAGTTGCACAGATCGCCGTAGACGCCTTCGCGCTTCCAGAAGCTGATTTCGGCGCGCACCACTTTCAACATTTGCTCCAGCAGCTCATCCAGCGAGATCCACAGCTTCTCACTGTCTTCTGCAGCCGAGCTGACTCTGCGTTGCTTGTAGATGAGATTGAAAGCAACATTGAGGCAGTCCAGCAGCGGCGAGGAAGTAAGTGCATCGCTGCGCCGGACCTGCAGCTCCCAGGCTTTATGGGGGAAGGGCGGCATCATAGTCGGGTCGCGCGGGACGGTGCGGAACTGCAGGCGCTCCTGCTGATACTGATCAACCAAAACCGCATAGATGAGGCGGTTGGCCTGGTCACGGAGGCTGACCGGCGCACCGGAAAGCGGGGTGGTACCGGTAGAATGGGCAGAACCTTCAGCACTGACCGTCCCTACAAACTGCTCGGCAAACAGAAAGACTACCTCATCAGGGGCCAGTAGCCCCCGCGGGGTTGGCAGCTCAATAATCTCCTCAACCGCTTCGCCAGTTGAAGGGTGGCTGCTGGTCAGGACTTGCCACACCCGCTGCCCGTACCACAACAGAAATATCCCAACCAGGCCCAGAATTATCGCAATTGCGATAGCCATTTATTCTCCGCCACTCTCCGCATAGGCATAAGCGGTATGATTGTGGATTGACTCGTAGCTCTTACATTCTACCGAAAACCAGCTCACTTTGGCAAGGGCGCGCAGTGCCAGGACCGTATCGCGCACTACATCCTCAACAAACTTGGGGTTATCATAAGCTGCTTCGGTGACTACCTTTTCATCGCTGCGCTTGAGCATCGGGAAGATCTCGTAGCTGCCCTGCCGCTCGAGCAGAGGGACCAGGTCCTCCAACCAGATGATGAAGTCGCCGCTGCTGCGCAGACGGACGGTAAGCTGGGCGCGCTGGCTGTGCGCACCACGGTCTGCAATCTCCTTGGAGCAGGGGCATAGCGTCATTATAGGCACGGTCGCCCCCAGAGTGAAGCGGTAGTCATTGTCGCTGACTTGGCCAGCAAACATACAGTCATAGTCCAGCGACGATCTTAGTCTGCTGGCCGGCGAGCTTTTCTCCAGGAAATACTTAAACCGCAACTGCAACTGGGCCGCTTGCGCGTCAAAGGCGCAGCGAACTTCCTCCAACATCTGCCGGATCTCATCTGTAGCCACTGGCCGGCGGCTCCAACGTGAGAGGATCTCCACGAAGCGGCTCATATGGGTGCCTCGCTCGTGGTGAGGAAGCTGGACGCTAACGTCAAACTCGCCCAGGACCCGCGCCATTCCCCCATCCTTTTCCCGGATCATCACCGGCAGATGAATATCGCGCACCCCGACCCGATCAATAGTAATACCCCGGTTGTCCACTTGGGCAGCAACATCACGCATTTTAACACCAGCTCAACAGCAGCATCCGCCTTCGCCAAGGCTACGGCGGACAGGTACGCAACAACAGGTGGGTACTGAGGAGGTAGTTCGTCAACGACATCCCGTCAACCTCCTCGCTCGCCAGTCGGACACAACTGCGGGATAACATCAGTAGGGCGGGCCTCCGGCCCACCACTGACTGTTGACAGGCGAGACGCCTGTCCTACTGGAGCGTGGAGGTAATGCGCAGACGATGAACACAGGCAGGATGCCTGTGCCACCGAGAAGAGTTTTCTCTCTTTAGGGTGCCTGTGTCAACGAAAGGGGTTTTTTCTCTTTAGGAGCCCTGTATCAACGAAAGGGATTTTTCCTCTTTAGGACACCCGTGCCCCCGAAAAGGGTTTCCCTCCTTAGGGTGCCTGTGCCACGGGTACCATCTTCGTCAGGCGGTGGCGCGCTGGGTGCGTTTGGCTCGTTTGGCCCGATACATAGCCGCGTCGGCCTGGGCGAGGACCTCCTCAACGGCGACATCCGTGCCTGGTTCATAGCAGGCCACGCCCATGCTAAGGCCGACACTACTGGCAAGGTCGGGGGAGATCGTGCCGGCCTGGACCTGCTGGTCCAACCACTCACTGAAGGCCTGCTGGAAGCGCTCGACGGCGGCGCGGGCCTGGTCAGCATCGGTCTCGGGCATTATCACCAGGAACTCATCGCCACCGTAGCGGATGACAATGTCCGCGGCGCGACTGGCCTGCTGCAAGGCGTGGGCGGTGCCCTGCAGAATCTGGTCGCCGACCAGATGGCCGCAGTTGTCATTGACCGCCTTCAGGTCGTCAATATCGCCCATTATGAAGCTGACGTGGTGGCCGTAGCGGTCGGCGCGCTTAATCTCCTGAAGGATGGTTTCGTTGAAGTAGCGACGGTTGTAGACACCAGTGAGCGGATCGCGGACGAGTTGGTGGTTAAGCTCATCCCAGAGCCGTCTGCTCTCGCTCATGTCACGGAAGTACCAAACGCGACCAAAGTACTCGCCTGCAGGCCCCCGGACCGGGGCGCTGTAGCGGTCAAAAGTACGGCCATCCAATAAGGTTATCTCATCACGACTGGTCTCCTCGTACAGGTATTGCACCCGGGCCATGAACTCGTCGGGGTCCGCTAACTGGTCCCGCACGTATTGGAGGGCTATCTCATCTGATTTACTGTCCATCACTTCCTGGGGAATATGCCACATCTCGACAAAACGCTCATTGTAGGAGATGATCCGGCCCTCTTGGTCTACTACCAGGATGCCGTCAATAGAAGCCTCTGCTTGGGCCTTCAAGAGGGCCTTTTGTAAGGATAGTTGTTCTTCGGCCTGCTTGCGGTCCGTAATGTCGGTATAGTGCTCAATGCGGCCACCAGCATACAGACCCGATCGGATAGGTTGGCTCCAGTGCTCAAGCCAGCGTTCTTCACGGCCATCTCCAGCGAGGACGTGAC
>JALGTJ010000224.1 GCA_029821415.1 Candidatus Zipacnadia bacterium | reverse complement strand
TATCGCTCTCCTAACAATTAGCCACATCAAGTGAGGGTGAGTTGAGCAGACGACTTTTCCTTAACCCTTAAACTACGCTCGTGCCTTCAAAATTGGCAGGAATCTGGATATTCAGCAGCTTGAGCGCAGTCGGTGCCACATCCATCGAATAAGGCCCTCCGTTCACCGCACCATGGCTGCCTATGATATCCCGCAGCACGTAGCAGATGAAATCGGTAACGGAGTTGTAACCGGAATCCTCAATCAGCCGACCTATTTTCTCGTACAACGGACGAGGAATCTTCATTGTGACCTTGCTGCGCCTTTCTGCTGCCATAATGGGACTCCTACGAGAGTGCCTTAGGAAGACTATAAAAGTGTGCCACGAAACACAGCATATCCCAAGGTGCGCTGCCAAGTTGGGTTTCGGGGCGCGAGATAGGCTAAGCAATGCCTCACCGTCGTCCGGAATCTGCTATCCGGGCAGGAGTTCGGCGGTGCTATCGGCAATACTACCGGTGGAGCAGCACTCTGGCGAGATTCTAGTAGGGGAGATGGTAGTATGAAGTTAATGCGCATCAGCGCAATGCACTGGGCGATCCTGGTGGCTGTGGTTCTGGTTTCGCTCATATGTGGCATGGTCGGGGCTGCCGAGTTGCTGGTTGACCGCTGTGACTCTCCGGAGGGGTGGGGACTGAATCTGGGCTCAGAGTACCCCGGCACGCAGGGCAGCTTTGCTATGGAGGAGATGGACGGGCGGCCGGTACTGCGGGCGGATTTATCGTTTGATACAAAAGACCATTATGGGGGGCTATCTCGTGGAGTGAGTATTTCCGAAGGCGAAGCACTGCTCTTTGAGGTGCGAGTCAGTGCTCGCATTTTTCTGCGAGTGCGAGTAGTTGACGGCAGAGGGAGATGGCATCAGACAGGTATGTGGGCAGAGCCGGGTAAGTGGCAGCGGGAACGGGTGGAACTAAAGGCGGAGAGATTCTGGGACAAGACGCCCATTATCTTCCCCCTCCAGTCGGTCCTGATCGGCTGCCATAACCTACAAGGTGGGAAGCGTGAGGTGACCCTGTGGCTGCGGGAAGTTGTTGTGGAAGTAGCCTCACCCCGGCAGACCTGGGGAATAGGGCTAAGTACTAACCAGCCAGGCAACATTAATTTCCTGCGAGAACCTACCATTAGACTGATTGTTCCCCTTACCAATCGCGTGCGCGAGCAGCGCCAGGCCCGAGTGCGGCTGGCGGTGCGCGACCTGTCCCGTCGTATGGTGGCCGTACATCGCTGCGAGCTGGATTTCTCTGCCTGGGAATCGGAGAACATAGAATGGGAGATCCCCAATCCCGGGCCAGGTTTCTACCGCGTTGACCTGACTGTGCAATCCGACGGCAGACGAGAACAGTTCCACGGTGCCTTCGGCGTAGTGCCCCGTCCCCGCCGGTACTTGCAGCGCGATCCCGAATCGTTTTTCGGCATGCATAGCGTGCAACCACTGAAGGCTGGGGCTCGTATCGGCGTGCACTGGGTTCGGAGTTGGGTTATGTGGCGTTTCTATGAGTACGAACCTGGGGTCTATCCTTCGTTCGACTTCTCCTCTTACCTCCAGAATGGAATTGACGTTTTGCTGTCGTTGGACACCATGGGCTTTCACACGATCAAAACGCCTGCCTGGTTCACTGACTTTCTTGACGAAGAGGGCTTGCCCAATGAACAGGGCCTTGAGACTTATGCCCGGTTCGTCCGACACGTGGTGCGGGAGACCGCGGACACGGTCAAAGCCTACGAGATAGAGAACGAACCAGATTGCGGCTGTTATATGAACCGGGAGCTAAGTGTGGAGGAAGGGGCAGAGTTTTATGCTCGTATCGTTGAGAAGTTAGCGCCCATTATCCGCGAGGAGGCGCCAGGGGCGCGTATCGTAGGCCTTGATGTTTGCCCGACCGACTACAGGGGCTTTCCCTTCTCCCGTGCAGTAATGGCTAAGGTCGGCCACCACTTTGACATTTTCGGCGGCCATCCTTACGCCAATCCCTGGGACTTTGGCCCAGGCAAGCAACCGCTGATGCCCGAGGCTAACCAGGAAGCCGAGAAGCATGCCGCAGCGGCGGCGATGCTGGACGAGTTCGGCGGTGACCAGCAGTTGTGGGTTACTGAGAAGGGTTGGGTCATTACTGACGATTCGAGCATGTTGAGCGATCCCGCCCTGGCCTTTGCCGATTGCCTCGCTCGGTCACTAATTATCGCCCGCTCCAATCCGCGGGTGAAGAAGTATTTCTGGTTCATGATGACGGATGAGAGCGCTGCTGATGGCCCGGGCAAGAGGTTCACGCTGTGGCGCTTCGGGTTCCCCCTGCCTGGCGCTATCGCGTATGCTAACGTCGCCCATCGCCTCGAGCACGTGCAGCCAGTTGAGTCATTCACTCTCGGACCGAGTGTGCAGATGCACCTATTCAGCCGGCCGGAGACGGGCCATGCTGTAGCGGCGGTCTGGACGGTGAGTAATGAATTTGGACTGGATGCAGATTTGCCGGCCTGTGAGGTATTCGATCTGTATGGCCGACAGATTGCTGCTGATCAGATTACTATCACGAGCACTCCTGTCTTCAT
>JALGTJ010000223.1 GCA_029821415.1 Candidatus Zipacnadia bacterium | reverse complement strand
GGCATAGTTCGCGTTCTCTTCGCCTCGCGGTTGCACCACCCGCACAGCCACGTAATTCCCGGTAAGATCAGGGGCCGGCGGGTACTTTGAGGTAAGAGGGTTGCCGTCGTCGGCCGCCTGGGCGGCTACGCTCAAGCCCACAACCACTCCGCTCCACTGAGTTGCCGAGGCGACCTTTATCCTCGCCGTCACTTCCACGGACTTGCCGACAGGTGCCCTGCGCCACATGCTTCCGTATCCCTGATCGGCGGCAGTTCCCGTCACAGCCCCGGAACGCGGAATGGTCGAACCCATCCGTCCAACCACTTCCCCAGGACGGCCCTGATAGACAGAGTCCGACGAACACAAGGCATGCTACCGCCACTGATTTATTCATCTAAATACCCCTTGCATAGGATCGTCTATTTGGCCCCGCCGATCTTGCTTGTTGTCTCGCTGTTTCGGCGCTTTAGATAGCGCCACCTCCGCCCCGAAGAGGTTGTGCGCAGAGTACGCCTGATGACCTTTGGGCCGATATTACAAGCCTAATTCGCTTCACTCTTCAAGGTATGGCTGAATCTGGATGTTGTTGAAGGCAAGTTCCTGTCCTATGGGGCCACCCCGGGTTGCGGAGCTGGGCCAGTCCGATATGGTCAATTTGGTCTCTTCGCTTCTGGCGCGGAATACCAGCCGACAGTAGGTCATAAACAGGGGATTGTCCCTGGTGAAGGGGCGATACTGGTGAGCGGAGCTATTGCTCACAACCTGCCGGAACGACTTTTGGCGAATGACTTCAGCGCGGTCAATGTTGATGCTTATGTGGTGGGTCTTCCGGGCCGACTTCCCTGCCGAGAAATCTCCGTAGTCGGTGACAAACATCTTGAGCGAGTAGAGCCGGCCGGGTGTTAGCTTTCGTATCGGCTGCGAGAAACGATTGGGCCGCTGGGCACTCCGGCGGGTCACCAGGAAGTTATTACCCTCACCCGCCTGCCGGAAGCGGCCCTGCAGCCACCCATATCCCGGGGCATGGCCGACCCAGATACTGCCCGGTTCGGCGGGTTCGACTGTCCAGGCGGCAGTACCCTCGTCAAAGTCGCCGTTGCGCAGGTGCGGCAGCTCATACGGGTCCTGGGAGAGCCGCTCGCGCTTGCCTTCAATGCAGTAGTGGCGCAGTAGCTTCGCCGCCCAGCGCAGCATCTCCTCGTCGGCATACGAGCTGTGGTACCACATTACGCCGTACAAGCCAAAGAAGGTGGGATCATTGGCGAGCAGATTCATCTGCATATCCATATATACCTTAAAGTCGGCTTCCGGATTGATGTCTTGGGTCTCCTGGGGGAGGGAGATGAAGCCCAGGTTCATAATCGTTCCCTGGACGCAATTTGGGAAAATATCCTGGTAGCGCAGCATATGCAGCCTCAGTTTGGAGTTCATATAGCGGCGGGCTGCCTCTTCAGTGGGCTGCTCCAGCAGGTATCTCTCTTCGACCAATTTGTACCCCGCGTCCAGCACGGCCTGCGCGAAGGCTCTGCTCGGTTCGCTGGCGTAGAGGCTGTTGCAATAGGGGTAGAAGACTCTGCCTTGGAAGCGGGGGTCGCTGGCAATTGTCCTGACTGCCTTAGTGAAGGCGGGGTACTCCTCAGCTTGGGAGGTTCCGCCAAACTCGTCTACCATTAGGCCGTAGTAGCCGGTTCCCCGCATACCTCCTGAGCTTGACCACTTGCTGAGAGCTGTCAGGGCCGGATTTGCCCCCAGCCAAGAGAGATTATAATAGGATAGTACTTTCCTGCCCTGGGCTCGCCAGTTCTGGATATGCACAGCATTTTGGGGCAGTGCCGCCCTTTCCAGGATCACATTGATGTTGTCCAGAAGGCCGATTTTTTGCAGATAGTCCCAGGTATAGGGGCCGTAAGACGTCAACCATGGGCACGGCTCGTAGCCCAGCTCAGCGTAGATCATCTCGGGTATAGCTCGCACTACCAGGTGCTTGAGGTGTGCCTGGCCGCTGCAGCGAATGAGAAGCTTGTGGTTTCCTGACGCCAGATAGCGCATCGCCTCCCGAGTTTGCGGCTGCTGTTGGCTATGAACTATGACTGTATCGTCGACAGCCGCCGAATCAATTGAGACGAGTACCTGGTCCGTACCTTCTACCTGTGCGGTTGAGGCTATAAAGACCCAGCCGTCTCTGGGGTTTATGAAGCTGTATTCGTATTCTGCTTGGTGTGGTGGAGAGGATACCTCCAGCAACTGGGCCACCAGGTTATTGAGCACCTTGACCTGGTCGTAAGCAGCCACCCACGCGGGCCTTGGTGCTGGCAGTTTCACGCTGACCGATGAGGGCAGTCCCACCGGCTTGCCCTTTACGTCTGTCACCATAGCCTCTATCTGATAGTCACCAGGAGTTAGTTTGTGTGTATCTATTGTCCAGTCAATGGAGTTAGATTTGGGTAGCTCACGGCTGGCATAACGGGCGAGTACCTTGCCACTGGTCGTCTGGCGCAGTTGCAGGTTGACAGTAGCGCCGGGGCTGAGCAAGCTCAGTTTCATCTCG
Source organism: Candidatus Zipacnadia bacterium (assembly GCA_029821415.1). GTDB lineage: Bacteria > Armatimonadota > Zipacnadia > Zipacnadales > Zipacnadaceae > JALGTD01. The sequence goes on along the minus strand of JALGTJ010000223.1, from coordinate 345 downwards.
GCAAAATCCGCTTCCACCACCAACTGGGGAGCGGCCGTCACCAGGTGAGGGATCAGCTTTACTTGGTCAAACCACTTTACATCCTTGCCCCGGTCCTTCGCTTCGTCGCGGTAATGACGGACAATCTCCGCCTCGGGCAGTGCCCGGTTGTAGACTTTAACTTCGTCCAACATGCACTTGAAGACTGGCTCGGCCGGACTGCCCCAGATGATGGGATATCTGAGGTAGAAATGGCCACCGTGGTCAATCTTTTCCGATTGCGCTTCGCATATATTCTGCAGTTGACCGTCGGAATACATTCGGAGATATTTGCCGTCGAAGGTGGCCACAATGTGCGTCCACACG
>JALGTJ010000222.1 GCA_029821415.1 Candidatus Zipacnadia bacterium | reverse complement strand
CCCATTGTCGTTGGGTTCACGGTTCGTTGGTTGCTGGCAAAAACAACAAGGCTGTGAACCTACCGCAAGGCCCACAGCCTGCTATATGAAAGCCATGAGCCGGATGAGCCGGCCCATGACAGAACTCTATTTCGCTTATTGGTTAAGCACCAGACCGGGCCGGCTCGCTTAGGGGAAGCTTCGCCAAGCCCACTTACATCGCCGCCCGATTGCCCGGTTGCCGAGTATCGTCATAATTCCAATCTCTTTGTAATAATAGCACAACGGGTTGAGCTTGTCAAGTGTGAGACGACCCTGGTCAGCTTCAGTCCATTTCGGCCATCCTCACCGGTCGGCCTTCGGCCAGGGATTTCTCAATCGCGAACATCACCCGGTGGGTCTTAAAGGCTTCGGCGAAGTTGATCGGCGAGTCTTTGCCCTCCAAGAGGCACTGGACGAAGTTGTCTACCTGGGGCGGGTACGGATGGTCCAGCACATCGCCAGACTCCGCCTGTGCGGTGGGTATAGTGATCCACTCGTCGGGCCTTGTGCCCTCGAGCTGCGTAGACCACAGCTTGTCGTTCCACAGCGTGCCGTAGCTGCCTACCAGGTGGACGTTGAAAACGTACGGCTTGAATAAGCAAAGACCTCCTCGACCTCACGGTCAGCAAAATACAGGAGCGCATCCAGGGCATGTACGCCGGCGGTGATCAAGGCGCTGCCGCCGATCTCCTTCTTCACGTTCCACTTGTGCTGTGCGTACCAGGGACCGATGCCATGGTAGTAGTCCACCTCGAAGAAATGGACATCACCCAGCAGCCCTCGCGCCATCACCGACTTGACCAGGTTAAAATGGGGGATGAAGCGCAGTTCAAAGTAGACGGTGGACTTGACGCCTGCCTTCTCAATGACGTCGCGCATCTGTAGCAGGCTGTCGTAGTCAACGGCCAGCGGCTTTTCGATCATCAGGTGCTTGCCGGCCTCGGCAGCCTGGATGGCTTGGGGCGGATGCAAATGGTGTGGGGTGCAGATATCTACTACGTCTAAGTTGGGGTCCTTAAGGAACTCCTCATAGTCGTGATAGAGCGCAGCGTCGCTGCCGCACATCTCGCGAATCTCTTCGGCGCTGAGGTCCTTGCTGGAGCACAGCGCGACGACTTCAATATCCGGGTTGGCTTTGAATGCGGGCAAATGCCCACTTGCCGCCCAACCCAATCCGACTATACCGACACCGATAGATGCCATACTAATCACGCTCCTTCACTGTGTGGCAGTGATGGGCCTGCCACAATGGGTTTGGGGTTGATCGCTTATTCGCTGTGCAAGGCCTTCTTGCAGTCTCTTGTGCCTATTCCCCGCAGTCCCGTTCCTGTTCGTATTCTTCCAACAACTTCGCTGCACCTTGGCCGAGTTGCTCGGCGATGTATTGGACGACTCGCTCGCCCAGCTCAGGTGAGGCTTCCAGCGCGTCCTCGCTGCACCAGGTGAAGAGGCCAGTTTCCGGGTCGGGGCAGCGTTCCATCTTCACCAAATCCGGGTGCAGCGCCCAGAAGATGGAGGTCTCCCACTTGCCGGCGTGATCGGCTCCCACTTCCACCTCGCCAGAAAGCTCAGGTTCGCACAGGGCCCAGACCTTTAGCGGGTTGGAGACCATGTGCTGCTGAGCTGCACTTTTGACTGCTGCCACCTGCTGTGTAGGGTAATGACCAGTCAGAACGACACAGACCTTGAAGTCAGCATACTCAATCTCGCGAAACATTGATAGCAGCAGGTTGATGAGTAGCCCTTCGTGTATATAGACACTGCCGGGCGGCTGCTTGTCTGCTGGCCACCGACTATCGTCGCCGCGGCGATAGTCCTCCGCCCACCAGCCGTGAGTGCCCCAATGCAGGGGTGGAAGCACCACGCCGCCGTACTCTTGGGCCGCGCGGAGGCACAGGCCGTGCGCCTTCATAGCATCCAGGCCAAATGGCAGATGGGCGCCGTGCCGCTCAAGAGTACCCAGGGGCATATAGCAGACCGGACACTCCTCAACTGCTGCCGCGAACTCCTTCGGTAGTAGATAGTCCCAGCGTACTTCGCGTCGTGAATCTAACATTCTCTCAACCTCTTGTCTTGCTTAATCGCCAGATTGTGCCGTGCGGGGTATCCTCCAGAATAATGCCTCTCGCCGTCAGTTGGTCGCGGATTTCGTCGGCGCGGGCGAAGTCATGCCTCTCGCGGGCCTGCTCGCGCTCGGCAACAAGCGCCTCAACCTCTTTGTCCAGTATCGGCTGGCTGGTCGCTGAGGCCAACTGCGCGGTCATCAGGCCGAGCACGCTGTCGGCCTGTTCCAGGAAGTGGAGCACCGCAGCGCGGTCTTGCTCGCGCAGGTTGCCAGCGTCAATGAGCGTATTGATCTCTTTAATCAGCTCGAAGACCACGCCGATTGCCCCGGGGACATTGAGGTCGTCATCCATTACCTGCTCAAATTTGCTCTGGGCTTCTTCAATAAGCTGAACAGCCTCTACGGAACTACCCTCAGGCAGTGGCAGTTTCGGCAGTCGCTCGATGAAGGTGTTCAGCCGCTGAACGGCCCGCTCGCTCTGCTCCAGGCCCTCCAGCGTGAAATTGAGTTGTTGGCGGTAGTGGGCGGTGAGTAGTTGGTGACGGATAGCTTGAGGACTGTACCCTTCTTTCAGCAGGTCGCGCAGCGTGTAGAAGTTGCCCAGCGACTTGGACATCTTCTCGCCTTCGACAATCAGATGCTCGCCGTGTACCCAGAAGCGCACGAACTGCTGGCCGGTGGCAGCCTCGCTTTGAGCGATTTCGTTCTCGTGATGCGGGAATATCAGGTCCACTGCGCCGGTGTGAATGTCCAGCGTCGGCCCCAGGTACTCCATAGACATCACCGAGCACTCGATATGCCAGCCGGGCCGGCCGGGCCCCCAGGGGCTGTTCCACGAGGGCTCATCGGGCTTGGCCGCCTTCCACAGCACGAAGTCGCCGGCCTCCTCGCGGTCGTACTCATCATTAAGGCGGCTGAAGTCGCGGTCACCCAGCTCTTCGGGCTGGATTCCCGACAGCTTGCCATAATTGGGGAAGCTGGAGATGTCAAAGTATACATTCCCGTCCACTTCGTAGGCGTGGCCCTTGTCGAGCAGCGTCTGGATCAGCGCCTGCATCTGGGCAATGTGGTCGGTGGCGCGTGGGTATTTCCAGGCTGGCTGGATATTAAGCGTCTTCAGGTCCTCGAAGAA